>DATDGA010000341.1:0-5392 GCA_036522335.1 Burkholderiales bacterium | reverse complement strand
CGATCCACACGAATCCCCTGGTGCGCGCGGTGATCGTGACGTGCGAGCGCTGATTGTGCGCGCCATATTCTGAGATGCGCTTGGAGCAGGGGCACAGGCTCGTCACCGGCACGACGACTTTCATCTTGAAGCACTTCTCGCCGCTCGCGATCTCTCCGACGAAAGTCACTTCGTAGTCCATCAGGCTTTTCACCTTCGAGACCGGCGCCGACTTGTTGACGAAGTACGGGAAAGTCATCTCGATATGACCGGAACGGGCTTCCAGGCGCTCGACCATCTCGTCCAGCATCACCTTGAACGTCTCCACGGAGATTTCGCGCTCGTGCGCGTTCAGGATTTCCACGAAGCGCGACATGTGCGTGCCCTTGAACTGGTGAGGCAGGCCCACGTACATGTTGAACATGGCGATGGTGTGCTGCACGCCCCCGGAGCGCTCGGCGACGCGGATGGGATGGCGGATCGCCTTGATGCCGACCTGGTCGATGGCGAGCTTGCGCTTGTCCTCGGAATTCTGGACGTCGGGAATCGCAAGCGGATCGCGGATGTTCATGGAGAGCCTTTCGCGGGAATGGGCTCGATGCCGGAAGATTCTAACATGCGCTCCGCTTCCAGCTTTTCAAGTCCCGTCGACGCGGACGGTGAACCGCCGCGTCGACATACGCGCGTTCGAGCCGGCCTGACGGCCGCTCAACGCGCGGTAAATTCCATGCGCGCTG
The DNA here is from genome assembly GCA_036522335.1 of Burkholderiales bacterium. Taxonomy (GTDB): domain Bacteria; phylum Pseudomonadota; class Gammaproteobacteria; order Burkholderiales; family SG8-39; genus VBDM01. The sequence goes on along the minus strand of DATDGA010000341.1, from coordinate 4,676 downwards.
CAGATCTCTTCACTGCAGGCGAGCACGAACCGCGGTGACGATGCCCGCCGTGTCCAGGCCGATCGAGGCGAGCAGCTGCGCCTGATCTCCGTGATCGACGAAGCGGTCCGGCAGGCCCAACTGAAGGAGGGGTGTAACGATGGAGCGCGCGGCGAGCGCCTCCGCCACCGCGCTGCCCGCGCCACCCATCACGGCGTTCTCTTCGACGGTGACGACCAGTCCTTGCGTCCGTGCCAGCTCGGCCGCGAGATCGGCGTCCACGGGCTTCACGAAGCGCATGTCGACTACGGTCGCATCCAGCTCTTCGCCAGCCTCGAGCGCGGGCTTGAGCAAGCTCCCGAACGCGAGAATGGCGACGCCGCCTTTTCCACTCGGACCGCGCCGGCGCACCGTCCCCTTGCCGAGCGGCAGCGCCCGCATCTCCTTCACGACCGTGGATCCCGGGCCGCTGCCGCGGGGATAGCGTACCGCCGCGGGCCCGTCGAGCGAGAACGCTGTGTAAAGCATTTGTCGGCACTCGTTCTCGTCGCTCGGGGTCATCACCACCATGTTGGGCACGCAGCGCAGAAAAGTCAGATCGAAGGCTCCGTTGTGCGTGGCCCCGTCGCCACCCACGAGACCCGCGCGGTCGAGTGCGAATACGATGGGAAGGTTCTGGATGCAGACGTCGTGGATCAGCTGGTCGTAGCCGCGCTGCAGAAAGGTCGAGTAAATCGCGAGCACGGGCTTCAGGTCCTCGCACGCGAGGCCCGCAGCGAAAGTGACCGCGTGCTGCTCCGCGATACCGACGTCGAAATACCGATCCGGAAATTCCTGCGCGAAGTTCACCAGACCCGAACCCTCGCGCATCGCCGGCGTGATGGCGATGAGCCGCGAATCGAGCCGCGCCATGTCGCACAACCATTCGCCGAATACCTGCGTATAAGTCAGCTTGCCTCCGCTCGTTTTCTTGATGCCCTCGGCCGGATCGAACTTGCCCGGGCCGTGATAGAGCACAGGATCCGCCTCCGCGAGCTTGTAGCCCTGCCCTTTCTTGGTGACCACGTGCAGGAACTGCGGCCCCTTCAACTCCTTGATGTTCTTCAGCGTCGGAATCAGCGAGTCCAGATCGTGGCCGTCGATCGGGCCGACATAGTTGAATCCGAATTCCTCGAACAAGGTCGAGGGCACGATCAGGCCCTTGGCGTGCTCTTCCACCTTTCTTGCGAGTTCGCGAAGTGTCGGCACGCCGGCGAGCACTTTTTCGCCCGCTTTCCTCGCCGCGGCATAAAAACGCCCCGACATCAGCCGCGCGAGATAGCGATTCAGCGCGCCTACCGCGGGGGAAATGGACATGTCGTTGTCGTTCAGGATCACGAGAAGATCGGTGTCCATCACGCCGGCGTTGTTGAGGGCCTCGAAGGCCATGCCCGCGGACATGGCGCCGTCGCCGATCACCGCCACGACGTGGCGCTTCTTCTCGCCGGTTTCGCCTTTCAGCTTCGCGCCCTGCGCCATGCCGAGCGCGGCGCTCACCGAGGTGCTCGAATGCGCGGTGCCGAAAGTGTCGTACTCGCTTTCGCTGCGGCGCGGGAAGCCGGAAATTCCCCCGCTCATGCGTATGCGGCTCATCGCCTCGCGGCGGCCGGTGAGAATCTTGTGCGGATAGGTCTGGTGTCCCACGTCCCAGACGATGCGGTCGTGAGGCGTGTTGAAGACGTGGTGCAGCGCGATGGTGAGCTCGACCGTCCCCAGATTGGAGGACAGGTGCCCGCCCGTCTGGCTGACCGATTCGAGGATGTAGGTGCGCAGCTCGTCGGCGAGCCGCTGCAGTCCCTTGCGGTCCAGAGCGCGCAGCACCGCCGGATCGTCGATGGTTTTAAGAAGCTCATAGGCGCGCGGATCGTATTCCTTCGATCCAGCCTCCGACCCTTTGCCTGGAAGATCCGCCTGTCCGATCGCGCTCATGAGCGCGAATTATCCCGCAAACCGGAAAAGCGTGTCTGGACAAACGTGAAAGGACGCGAGCTTTGCCGCGACTAGAACTTACGCAGCACGATGAAATCGGCGAGCTCCGCGAGCCGCTGCGAGCCGCCGCCCAGCCCGGAAAGCGCGGCATTCGCCTCCACGCGCAATTCCTCTGCGAGCGCTTTTGCGCGCGCGAGCCCGAGCAGGGACACATAGGTCGGCTTGTGGTTCGCCGCGTCCTTGCCGGCGGTCTTGCCGAGCGTCGCGGTCGAGGACTCCTGGTCGAGCACATCGTCGACCACCTGAAAGGCGAGTCCGACGCACTTTCCGTAGCGATCGAGGCGCGTCAGCTGCTCGGGTGCAAGAGCGCGCCCGCAACGTGCACCCAGCGCCACGGACGCCCGGATCAGCGCGCCGGTCTTGTGGATGTGCATGTATTCGAGTTCTTGCAGCGTGAGCGTCCGTCCGACGCTCGCTAGATCGGTCGCCTGCCCGCCCGCCATGCCGCGACTGCCGCTCGCCGCGGCGAGAATCTTCACCATCTCGAGCTGGACCACGGGGTCCTCCGAGAGCCTGTGATCGGCGATCAGCTGGAACGCCAGCGCCTGCAGGCTGTCGCCGACGAGCAGCGCCGTGGCCTCGTCGAACTCGACGTGGCAGGTCGGCTTGCCCCGGCGCAGCACGTCGTCGTCCATGCAGGGAAGATCGTCGTGTACGAGGGAGTAGGCGTGGACGCACTCGACCGCGCACGCGGCCACATCGAGCCGCGCCGGGTCGGCGCCGGCAAGCTCCCCTGCGGCAAAGGTAAGGAGCGGGCGCGTCCGCTTGCCGCCTCCGAGCACTGCATAGCGCATGGCGTCGTGCAGGCGCTGCGGAGCGATGCTCGCCGGCGGCAGAAAACGCTCCAACGCCGCTTCGACCCGGGCCTGGACCTTCGCCATCCAGGCGGTGAAATCACTCGACGTCGCCGGCACCGGGAAAGTTTTTCAGCGTGTTTTCCTCAAGCACCTTCACCTGCTGCTGCGCCCGGGCGAGGACCCCTTGGCAGTATTGTGCGAGCTCGATGCCGCGCTTGTGTGCGGCAAGGGATTGCTCGAGCGTCAGCTTGCCCGTCTCCATGCTGGCGACGATCTTCTCCAGCTCGGCAAAAGCGGCTTCAAAGCTCTCGGGGGGATCGGACTTTGCGGATTTGGCGCTCATGACGAAAGCGGACCGGTCGCGCGGTCCGCAAAAGGGAAAAGGTAGCTTATGAGGCATGCAGGGTCAAATTGATTATCGAAAACAGTCTCCCCGCCTGGAAAAATCACTGGATGCCCTCGGGAAAAAAGGCTAGAATCGCGGCCATTTTATTCCCCCGGGAGCCCTCACCCCCTATGTCCGACCTGCCCAGTTCGCGGAAGCTGGAACCGAACACTTCCCAGCTTCCGGTGTCGTGGTATTTCGATCCGCGGGTGTTCGAACTGGAGCAGAAGCTGTTGTTCGCGAACGGCCCGGGCTACGTCGGGCACGAGTTGATGGTGCCGAATCCCGGCGACTACCACACCCTCGCCTGGATGGACCACGGCAAGGTGCTGGTCCGGAATTCGAACGGCATCGAACTCCTGTCGAACGTCTGCCGCCACCGGCAAGCGATCCTCCTGGAAGGCCGCGGCAACGCCCAGAACATCGTCTGCCCGCTGCATCGCTGGACCTACGACATGAAGGGCGAGCTGCTCGGCGCGCCGCACTTCCCCGAAAATCCCTGCCTCAACCTCGGCACGACTCCTCTGCAGAACTGGCGCGGCATGCTGTTCGCCGGCAAGCGCGACGTCGCAAAGGACCTTGCCGGATTCGCGAGCGCCGATGATTTCGATTTTTCCGGCTACATGCTCGACCGGGTCGAAATCATGGAGTTCGAGCAGAACTGGAAAACCTTCATCGAAGTGTACCTCGAGGACTATCACGTGATCCCCTACCATCCGGGTCTGGGGAATTTCGTCACCTGCGACGATCTCAAGTGGGACATCGCGGACGCCTATTCGGCGCAGGTGGTCGGAGTGAAGGACGGATTCGCCAAGCCTGGAACGCCGACTTACGCCAGGTGGCACGCGGCGCTCACCCGCTACATGGCGGGCAAGCAGGCCAAACAGGGGGCGATCTGGTTCCTGTACTACCCGAACGTCATGCTCGAGTGGTATCCGCACGTGCTGGTCGTGAGCACGCTGCTTCCGCGCTCGCCGACGCACACCACCAACGTCGTCGAGTTCTACTACCCCGAAGACATCGTGCTGTTCGAGCGCGAATTCATCGAGGCGGAGCAGGCGGCCTATCAGGAAACCGCGATCGAGGACGACGAGATCGCCAAGCGCATGGACCGCGGCCGGCGCGCCCTGTGGGAACGCGGCGAGAGCGAAGCCGGCCCTTACCAGTCGCCGATGGAAGACGGGATGATGCACTTTCATGAATATCTGAAGCGCGGGCTGAGGGGACATATCTAGCGAGGCAGGACTCGCTGCACCTGTCCTAGCTGACGTTCGTATTTTCTCGCTTCCGCAGCATTGCCCACAGACCGATGTAAGGCGACGAGTTCGCGAAGAATGCGACTGTCTGTAGGTCTTGCCTTCAGAAAAGCTGTAAGGTACTTGATTTGGTCCCTTAGATTGCCGTCTACCCTCGCGATATCGGCTCTAACCAGCCACACGTCGGCAATGTGGGGAGCGTCTCTTTCCACCTTGTCGAGAATCCGCATC
>DATDGA010000340.1:0-14549 GCA_036522335.1 Burkholderiales bacterium | reverse complement strand
CGGCGTTCCCGTCGCCGACATCATCACCGGCATGTACGCCTCGATCGCGATCTGCGCCGCGCTCGCGCACCGCGCGGAGAGCGGGCTCGGGCAGCATCTCGATCTCGCGCTCCTCGACTCGCAGATCGCGCTTCTCGCCTATCAGAACACCAACTATTTCTCCACCGGCTTACCGCCCAAGCGCATCGGCAACCTGCACCCGAACATCGTTCCGTATCAACCGTTCCGCACGAAGGACGGCAGGGTCATTCTCGCCTGCGGCAACGACAACCTCTACCGCAAGTTCTGCGAGGTTGCCGGCTGCGCGGAGCTCGCAGACGATGTGCGCTTCGCATCGAACGGCAAGCGTGTCGAGAACCGCGCGGAGTTGACGCGGCTGCTCCAGGCGATCTTCCTCGCAAAGACCACGCACGAATGGGTCGAGATGCTGGAAGCGGCGGGCGTCGCGAACGGACCGATCAACGACGTCGCGCAGGTGTTCGAGGAGCCGCAGGTGAAAGCACGCGGCGTGAAGATCGAGCTCGAGCATCCGGTCGCCGGGACGCTACCGCTCGTGGCGAGCCCGATGCGCTTTTCGGGGACGCCGCTCGAGTACAAGCTGCCGCCGCCCACGCTCGGCCAGCACACCGAGGAGACCCTGCGCGGGGTGCTGAAGCTCGGCGAGAGCGAGATCGCCAAGCTGCGCGCCGATGGCGTAATCTAGCGGCGCGCGGACAAAAGGGAGAGCCATGGCCGCACCGGGCAACAGGCGTTCGGCAATCGTCACCGCAGGGATCATGATCGTGGGCGCGCTCGCCTGGGTCGCCGGGATTTCCCTTTCGGGACTCGAAGGCTCGCGCGGCTTTTTCGGCACGGGTCCCTTGATCGCCGATGCCAACCTGATTCTCGAAGTATTTCTTCTCGCGGGGATCACCTACGGGTATCTGCTCGCGCGCCGCGGCAACATCGACGCGCACCAGATCAACCAGACGACCTGGGTCATCCTCAACCTCGGTTTGATCGTGCTGGTCATGGCGGGCTCGATGCAGGACGTGAAGATCGCAAAGACGGCAGACCTCGCCGACTGGCGCATCGGCGTGACCTGGCTGCACGCGTCCGTCGGTGCCCTCACCGCTGCTGCGGGCCTGTGGATCGTGCTGCAGATGAATGACGTGCTGCCGCGCGGCCTGCACGTCACCGCCTGGAAAAATCTGATGCGCGCGGCCTTCGCCGGCTACTGGCTGACCGGATTGCTCGGCTTCGCGACTTATTACTTGTGGTACATCGCTTGAAGCGCGGCGTCCGGCGCGAGCTCGCGGCGCGGTTTCTCCTTGCGATCGCGGCCCTCTGGCCTGCGCTGCCCGCGGCGCAGCCGGGCGCGCGACCTGACATCAACGCGCCTTTCCTCGTCAATCCTGACGTGGCGCGCTGGAATCGCGCCTTCGCGCGCGAGGACCGCGAAGTCTACGCCAAGCGCAACGAGATCCTCGCGGCGACAGCCGTCAAACCGGGGATGTCGGTCGCGGACATCGGAGCCGGGACGGGCCTCTTCACGATGATGTTCGCCGAGGCGGTGAAACCCGGCGGGCGCGTCTACGCGGTCGACATATCGCAGGCCTTTATCGATTACATCCGGCAGACGGCGCAGGCACGGAAGCGCGAGAACGTCACGGCGATCGTCAACGACGGCACCGAAGTTCCGCTGCCGGAAGCGTCGGTGGATCTGGTTTTCATGAGCGACGTCTACCATCACTTCGAACGTCCGGCGCAGACCCTGCTTTCGATCCGCAAGGCACTGCGGCCGGGCGGCCGCATGGTCGTGGTCGACTACGAGCGCATTCCGGGCGTGACTCCGCCGCAGCGGCTCGAGCACGTGCGTCTGGACAAGCAGACCGCGATCAGGGAAATCGGGGCGGCGGGGTTCCGTTTCGTCGGGGAAAAGAAACTGATGCGCGAGAATTATTTCCTGGTCTTCCAGCGGTCCCAGGAAATTGCCGCGCCGCTCACGCAGGAATGACCTCGGAGCTCACACGAAGCTCAGCAGCATCCGCGTCGCCATCAGGTAGAAGAGCAGCGCGAAAATCCGCCTGAGCCACACCGTCGGCAGGCGGTGAGCGGCGGCCGCACCGAGGGGCGCCACCAGCATGCTCGCCACCACGATCCCGCCCAGCGCCGGCAGGAACACGTAGCCGAGGCTATAAGGCGGAAGCCCGGTTTCGCTCAAGCCCGTCGCGACAAAACCGATCGAGCCCGAGATCGCAATCGGAAAGCCGATCGCCGCCGCCGTGCCTATCGCCTGGAGCATGGGCACGTTGCACCAGAGCATGAAAGGCACGGTCATGAACGCGCCGCCGATCGCGGTGAAAGCGGAAAGCGCGCTCACCAGGAAACCGAAGATGAACATTCCCACGAACCCCGGCGGCTCGCGCGAGGCCCTGGGCTTCCGGTCCAGGAGCAGGTTGGTCGCCGCAGCGTAGATCACCGCGGTGAATACCGCGGCGAACGCGGCGGTGGGGATGAAGCTCGCGATCCAGGAGCCGGCGAGGCCCCCCAGCAGAATGCCCGGGGTAATCTTCCAGGCGATGTCCCAGCGGATCACGCCGCGCGCCGCGTGCGCGCGCACGCTCGATATCGAGGTGAAGAGGATGGTCGCCATCGCCGTGCCCACGGCGAGGTGCAGAATGTGCGCCTTCGGCAGGCCCTGCGCCTCGAACAGCATCACCAGGAGCGGCACCATGATCGCGCCGCCGCCGATGCCCAGCATCCCCGCAAAGAAGCCCACGGCGACTCCGATGGCGGCATAGCCGAGCCACCACTCCACGTCAGGCTGCCTTATCTCCCTCTCCCGCTCTGGCGGGAGAGGGTTGGGGTGAGGGCAAAGCGTTCGCCATCGCACACCCTCACCCTAGCCCTCTCCCCCGCATGCGAGGGAGAGGGGATCTTCCTGCTTGTCGTCACACCCTCGCCTCCAGCCATTCGCGCGCTGCCGTCTTCTCGGCCGCGTCCATGTGCAGTCCGCACTTCGTGCGCCGCCAAAGCACGTCCTCGGCCTCGCGAGCCCATTCGTGCTTCACGAGATATTCGAGTTCGCGTTCATAAAGACCGCCGCCGAAGTTGCGGCCGAGCCCGCGCTCCTCGCGCGCGTCCCCGATGATTTCCTCGGCCAGGGCTCCGTGCCTGCGCAGCACGCGCGCGAGCCAGACCTTCGGCAGGCGCGGATGGCGCCTGCGGAAATCGAGCAGCAGCCCGCGGAAGCTCAATCCCCCGAGATCCCCGCCGGGGAGTGGCTCCGTGTGCGTCCAGGCGGGCCTGCCGGGAAACCACCCGGAGAGCTTTGCCAGCGCCTCCTCGGCGAGCTTGCGGTGGGTCGTGATCTTCCCGCCGAACACCGAGAGAACCGGCGGCCCCACTTCGTCGAGCAACAACTGGTAATCCCTCGTCACCGCGGACGGATTTTCGCTGCCGTCGTCGAAGAGCGGGCGCACCCCCGCGTAGCTCCACACCACCATTCCTGGAGTGATCGGCCTTGCGGAGTAGCGGCTCGCGGCGGCGCAAAGGTAATCCACCTCCTCGCGCGAGACCCGCCCGCGGAAGCCGTCGCGTGGAACCGGGACGTCGGTGGTGCCGATGAGCGTGAATTGCCGCTCGTAGGGAATCATGAAGATCACGCGCCGGTCGGGGTTCTGCAGGATGAAGGCGTGGCGCTCCTCGTGGATGCGCGGTATCACGATGTGGCTGCCCTTCACCAGGCGCACGTTCGCCGCGAGCTTGATCTTGAGCGCCTCGTCGAGCACCTGCTTCACCCAGGGTCCGGCGGCGTTCACCAGCACTTCCGCGTGCACCTCGCGCCGGCCGCCGGGTTCGCCTTCGATCGTCGCGACCCAGTCATCCGCGTTGCGCCGGGCGAGGACGAGCCGCGTGCGGGTGAGTATGGTCGCGCCATGCGCCGCAGCCGAGCGCGCGTTCAGTACTACCAGGCGCGCGTCGTCCACCCAGCAGTCGTAGTAGACGAAGCCGCGCTCGAACTCGGGCTTCAGGCCCGCTCCGTAGCCATCGTCGGCGAGCCGTATGCTTTTCGATTTCGGCAGCGAGGTTCTCCCGCCGAATCCGAGCGTGCGGTGCCCAAGATGGTCGTAGAGGAAGAGCCCGGCGCGGATCATCCACGCGGGCCTCAGATGCGACTCGTGGGGCAGCACGAATTCCATCGGCCAGACGATGTGGGGAGCGATGCGGAGCAGCGTTTCGCGCTCGGCGAGCGCCTCGGCGACCAGACGAAACTCGAAGTACTCGAGGTAGCGAAGGCCGCCGTGGATGAGCTTGGTCGAAGCCGAGGAAGTCGCCGAGGCGAGATCGTTCTGCTCGACGAGCAGCACTTTCAGGCCGCGTCCGGCGGCATCGCGCGCTATGCCCGTGCCGTTGACGCCGCCGCCGATGATCAGAAGGTCGTAGCGATCCAAGCCAGAGAAGGTTGCGTTAAGGGCGACGGCCGGCGCGTCGAACCGGTTCGCAGCGATTATAGCGGCGGAGTCCGGCATTCGCTTGCATGAAGGCAAGACCCGTCGCTCGCGGCGCGCTTGCCTCAAAATACGCCCCATGCAGCGCACCGTCCTCATTCCCCTCATCGTCGCCTGCGCCCTGTTCATGGAGAACATGGACTCGACGGTGATCGCGACCTCGCTGCCGGCCATCGCGGCCGATATCGGCGAGAGCCCGCTCGCGCTCAAGCTCGCGCTGACTTCCTATCTCGTCGGCCTCGCGGTATTCATCCCGATCAGCGGCTGGGTGGCCGACCGCCTCGGCTCGCGCACCGTGTTCGCGAGCGCCATCGTCGTGTTCGTCGGCGGGTCGCTCTTGTGCGCCGCGTCGAGCACGCTCGCGGCGTTCGTCGCGGCGCGCTTCCTGCAGGGCGTGGGCGGGGCGATGATGGTGCCGGTCGGGCGGCTCGTCCTGCTGCGCGCCGTGCCGAAGGACCGGCTCATCGCCGCGCTCAACTACCTCACCATTCCGGCGCTGCTGGGGCCCGTGACAGGGCCGGCGCTCGGCGGAGCGATCACGCTCTACTTTCACTGGCGCTGGATTTTCCTGATCAATCTGCCGATCGGCGTGCTGGGGCTCTATCTCGTGCTGCGCCACATCCCGAACGTGAAGGAGCCCGAAATGCCGCCGCTCGACCTCGGCGGCTTCGCGCTCTCGGGAGTCGGTCTGTCGGTGCTGATGCTCGGACTGTCTTCCCTCGGCGGTCATCTCCTGCCCGGGAAAACCACCGCGGCCTGCATCGTCCTGGGCGCGGTTGCGCTGGCGGCCTACCCGTGGCACGCGCGGCGCACGGCGCACCCGGTGATCGACCTGTCGCTTCTGAAACTGCCGACCTTCCACACAGGTGTCCTCGCGGGGAACCTGTTCCGCATCGGCGTCGGCGCGACGCCGTTTCTGCTGCCGCTACTGCTGCAGCTCGGCTTCGGGATGAATCCGCTGCAATCGGGTCTTCTCACCTGCGCGACCGCGGTCGGCGCGATGTTCATGAAAACGCTGACCACGATGATCCTCAGGCAATTCGGATTCCGCAAGGTGCTCACGATCAACGCCGCCGTAGCCTCCGCCGCGGTCGGCCTGTTCGGCCTGTTTACGGCCGCGACGCCGCACCTCGTGATCTTCCTGGTACTGCTCGCCTCCGTCTGCCTGCGCTCGCTGCAGTTCACTTCCCTTCAGGCGATCTCTTTTGCCGAGGTGACGCGCGACACCATGAGCCAGGCGTCCAGCATCGCCAGCATGGCGCAGCGCCTCGCACAAAGTCTCGGCGTGGCGCTCGGCGCCTATGCGCTGCAGGTCGCTGGTCTCGCGCAGGGGCACGCCGATATCGTCAGCGCCGATTTCGCGCCGGCTTTCATCGCGGTGGCGCTTCTTTCCGCGCTGTCGCTCTTCTTCCATCTGCGACTTCCGGCCGATGCCGGCGCGGAAGTGTCGGGACACGGCAGGGGTAAGTAGCAGTATCGGTCCCGCCGTTTTTCCAGCGACGCCATCCCGAGCCGTCGTCCCGAGCGCCAGCGAGGGAGCTCTGCCGGTACAGCGTGCCAACGGAGGTCCTTCGCTTCGCTCAGGATGAACTCCGCGAGGGATCCCAACGGCGAGCTGCGAGCTACTGGGATGAGCGCCGTGCCGTCAGAGATTCCTCGTCGCTTCGCTCCTCGGAATGACAAGCATTGTGCTGTTTTCAGGCGGGCCGGAACGTTGCGCTCACCGCAACGCCTTCGCCCGAGGCGAGATTGCGCGCGTGGATCTCGCCGCCGTGGAATTCCGCGATGAGCTGCGCGATGTAGAGGCCGAGGCCCAGGTGCGGCTCGGCGCTCGTTCTTTCGCCGCGCCGCTCGCCGCGCATCGAGACCATCGATCGAAACAGTTTTCCGCGCATCTCTTCCGGCAAGAGCGGTCCCTTGTTCTCGACGCCGAGTTCGACCAGGCCGTTCGCGGCGGAAAGCAAAACCCGGATCGGCTCGTCCCGCCCGCCGGACGCCGCGGAGAAATCGACCGCGTTCGCGACGAACTTGTCGAGCAGTTGCGCCGCGAGATCGGGCGATCCCTGCGCCCAGATTTTCCTTTGCGGAAGCGCGAGCTCGAAGAGCTGGTGCGGATAGGCGAGCCGGTAGCCCTCCACGCAGCCCGCGACGACTGCGGCGAGATCGAAGCGCTCGCGCTCGACCGAAGCAAGGCCCTGCTCCAGGCGGGTCGCTTCGCTCATGCGCGTGAGAATCGTACTCAGGCGCCGCAGGCCCTCTTCCGCGCGCTCGATGTAGACGCGCGCGTCTGCCGGCGCGAGCTTCAGATTCTCCAGCGATGAGCGCACCACCGCGATCGGCGTGCGCAGCTCGTGCGACAGGCGGCTCGCCATGCTCTCCAGATAGGCGTGGTGCTGCGCGAGCTTGCCGAGCATGGTCGAAAAGCTGCGCGAGAGGTCCCCGATCTCGTCCCCCGCATTCTGCGCGGTGACCAGATGCGCCAGGCGCCCGCGGGCGTCGATCGCGGTCTCGGCCTCGTCGCGCAGACGCCGGATACGCGTGGAGATACGGGTGGCGAACCAGATCAGCACGGCCGCGGCAACCGCGAACACCGAGAGCGTCAGGACCAAAAGGCGCTCCAGCGCTACGCTGCGCACCGAGAGGATAGGGTTGGTGCTTTCCTCGACCACCACCGCGCCCGCGACCTCGTCGCCGTTCCAGATCGGGTGCGCGGCCGAGATCACCACGGCCTTGCCGTCGGGCGTGTTGCGCAGGCGGAATCCCGGCCGGCCCTGCAGCGCGCCCGAAATTTCGCGGCCGGCGGCGAGTGCGTCGTCGGCGATGGCGTCGTCGAAGTCTTCGCTCGGGCGCGGAATCAGCCAACCGAGCGCGCGCTGCATGAAGCTCTCTTCCGTCTCGGCTCCTTCGCGCCGCAAGCTGCCGGCGAGGGCGAGCACGCGCAGGTCGCGCGTCACCACCCAGATGCGCGAGGTCGTGCGTTCGACGCCCTTGAGGATCTCGGCGACGTCCTCGATTTCGCGGCGCGCCGCGGACTTCTCGCGGTCGATGATGACGGGGGGGACGGGTTCGACGCCCTCATCGGGTTTGGTCTCGGTTTCGCCGCGCTCGGCGGCAAGCCGCCGCAGCTCTTCCTCCGCCTCGCGCCGAAAATCGCTGTCGCGGGACGGAGGCGCGCGCAACAGCCCCGGCCGATCATGCAGCGCGGTCGCGACCGCGCGCGCCGTGGCGAGCAGCGCCTGCTCCTGGCCCTCGAGGAGAAAGCGCTCCATCTCGCGCACGTAGTTGTAGCCCGCCCAGGGCAGCGCGAGGAGCACGAGCGCCACCAAAGCGAGTTTGGCGCGGAGGTTGAGTGAGGGAAGCTTCGGCATTCAGCCCTCACCCTTGCCCTCTCCCATTCATGGGAGAGGGCAAAGTCAATTTCTCTTTCCCCATCGCGACCGTCCGAGATTTATTTTCCCTCTCCCCCGCTTCCGGGGGAGAGGGTCAGGGTGAGGGGGTTCACGCTTTCCACCGGTAGCCCATCCCGTATACCGTATCGATTTGGTCGAACGACGGGTCGACCGCGGCGAATTTCCTGCGGATGCGCTTCACGTGCGAGGTGATCGTGCCCTCGTCAACCACAAGATTCGCCTCGCGCATCAGCGCTTCGCGGTCCTTCACGTGGCCCGGGAATTTCGCGAGGGTGTGCACCATCCAGAACTCCGTCAGCGTCAGCTCGACCGGCTTTTCCCTCCACGCGACGGTGAAGCGTTTGGCGTCGAGCTTGAGTAGCCCGCGCTCGAGCACTTCCTCTGCCGCCTTGGGTTCGCGCAGCGCGTCGATCCTGCGAAACAGCGCCGAGATGCGCGCAAGCAGGTGCGGCAGGCTCACATCCTTGGTGAGATAGTCGTCCGCCCCGAGACGCAGGCCGGACACGGCGTCGAAGTCGGAATCGCGCGCGGTGAGAAAGAGAATCGGAAGCGCGGGAGCCAGGGCGCGCAGCTCGCGGCACAGGGTGAAGCCGCCATCGGGCTCCTCGCCCAAACCGATGTCGATCACGGCGAGATCGGGAAGCCGGGTGCGGAAGGCGCCCATCGCCTCCCGCCGCGTGCCGTACGCGTTCACCTCGTAACCGTGCTTCCTGAGGGCGTCTGCATAGTTGGCGCGGATTGCGGCGTCGTCTTCTACGATGGCGATGCGGCGGGGCATGAACGGTCAGGGCTTCGTCATCCCGAGCGAAGCGAGGGATCTCTTCCGGCACCGCGCGTAAGGAGATCCCTCGGCCTGTAGCCTCGGGATGACACGCCGCCGACTATAGCGCATCCGCACCGCAGCCGTTAAAACGAAACGGCCGGAACGCGTCACCGCGTCCCGGCCGCAGCCTCAGATCCTGCGGTCAATAGATCAGTTCGCCCGTGACCCCGATCATCGACATGTCCACGAACTTGGAGCCGGTGTGCTTCGAAGGCGAGAAGTCGACCAGATACCCGCCCAGGTCGTACTCGCGCAGCATCTCAAGACCGCGCCTCACGCCGTCCGCGGTAGTGTTCTTGCTCCTGCGCATCGCCTCCACGATGAGCTTGGCGGAGATGTAGCCCTCGAGATTGAAGTGCGAAGGCACGCCCTGCACCTTGGAGTATTTTTCGAAGTTCTCGCGGAATTCCTTCACGAGCGGCATCGTCCTGTTGTTCGGGTTGGGCAGCACCTGCGCGATGGCGACGCCGCGCGCCAATTCACCACCGGCGACCTTCACCACCAGCTTGAAATCGGTGTATGACAATCCGTAAAGCGAGGAGCCCAGGCCGCGGCTTTTCGCTTCCTTGATGAAGGCCGCGGTGGCGAAGGGCGGCCCGACCAGGATGACCGCGTCCGGCTTCACTTTCTGAAACTCGGTCACCGCGGGTGTCCAATCGATCTTGGGCCCGATGTCGTATTTCCCCACCGCGGCGAGCTTGAGGTTGCGCTTGCCGAGCGATGCGTTCATGTAGGCGATCACCTGCTCGCCGTTCGGATTGTTGGTCGCGAGCACGCCGATTTTCGTCTGGCCGACCGAGGTCAGCAGATCGATCATCTTCTCGAGCTGATCGGTGTCCCCCGCGCGGAAGTGGAAGATGTTTCTGTTCAGCGGAGAACGGAAGGACTCCGTGGCCGGGATGGTGCCGACGAGCGGCAGATTCACCCGGTCGAACACGCCGTCCTTCAGCACCCGGTCCAGCTGCGCCGACCCGACCGTCGGCAGGAGCGCAGAGACCTTGCCGTTCAGGGACGAGATCAGCTGCGACGTCTCGTCGGGCTTGAAGTGGTCGTCGACCACCAGGATGCGAAGCTTCTTGCCGAGGACGCCGCCGTTGGCGTTCACCGCGTCGAAATACACCTGCGCGCCCGCCCCCATCTCGGTGGCGTCCTTGGTCACCGGGCCGGTGTACCCGGCGACATGGCCGATGACGATTTCCTGTTGTGCGTTCGCCGAGGGCGCAGCGAGCGCTGCGCAGATCAGCGAATCAATTAACAAGCCGGTCAATGTGCGGAGTTTCACGCTCTTCCTTCCGTTTGAAAGGGACAGCTGGATGCAGCAAGAACAGTGCCGGGACACACGATATTTCCCTCGTCCCGGTGGGAAATCCTAACAGCATCAGTGCTACAGGCAAAGGAAATTCGCCCACTGAAATACCCCACGAATGGCCGGAGTTCTCGGGGCCTGTCATCCCTTCGCCATGATTCTTCGCCAAGCTTCCATCTTTCCCGCAGGGGGGCGCCCTTTTCGAGCGCTTCAATACCGGGAACGGCCCGCGATGGGTCCGCAATCGGATAGGGATGCAGCATGGAAGCAATCACCAGCAGGAAAGAACCGCGGCCCTGGGTCGTCGATTTGCTCTCGACTCTGTTCGTCGCTTTTTGCATCGGCGTCGCCGCGGCGATCGTTCTGGGCGCCTGCGTAATGCTCATGGCGGGCGAGGCGCGCGGCGCGGAGCCCGCAGGCGCTGCCTCACGCGCCGCGTCCAAGAGCGAGTCGATCCTGTCGCCCGCCGAGGAGACGCGCGCGAAAGTGATCGAGCTCGCGCTCACGCATCACCTCGTCACCAAATACGCCAGCCTCCTCGCCATAGACCGGCCTGCGGATCGCAGCCCCGCGCCGTCGCGCAAAGCTTCGGCTCTCGCGCGGACGCCGGCCTCGACCGGCCAGCCCTGACTGGCAGCCGACGCAGCCATCGCCTTTCAACGACACATCATTTCTATGTTGCGCCGCGGCAAGTGCTTATTAGGCTTCCTATTTTCTTTCCGTCGTCGCAGGGCACGCTTCTTGCGAGACCTCGTGCATGACGACCAATTCCGACAACCGGAGAGAATCCGACCGCGTACCGATGGGCGTGGAGTGCGCGCTGCCCTGGATCCCCGTTCCCTCGTCGCAACGGCCGCGCAGCGCGAAGACGAGCGTCGCGCGCAAAGTTCTTTTCGCCGTCGCCGTGGTGATTCTTCTCGTCGGGGCGTGGCAACTCGGGCGGGGACTCTACGTTCTCGCCGGCGGGCCGCTGCGCTACGTGATCTTCGCGGACGCAAGCGACCGCAGCGGATAGGGCAAGAACCGAGGCACCGGGCACGCAGCAACAAGGGCCCTTCCTCCCCTCCGTTCTGCGTGTCCGGCGGCTTCGGCAATACGCGCCGCGTTTGGTGAAGCAGCCTGCCTTACGGCTCGAGCGACCCCAGGTACGCCGCGATCGCCACCATGTCCTCCGGAGTCAATTTGGCGACGACCGCTTTCATCAGCTCGGTCAGCGACCCGGTGCGACTGCCGTTCTGCATATCGTTCAGCTGGCGAACGACGTAGATGGGCGGGCGGCCGACGATGCTCGGCACTTCGCTCAGACCTTTGAGCGATGTGCCGTGGCAGATCGCGCAGGCGATGGTAGTGCCGTTGCCTCCGCTCGTCACCAAAGTCTTGCCTTTCGCGATGCTGCCGACCGGCACGTAATCGACGAATCCCGAATGGGGATCGCGGGCGTGCGCTCTCGCCGGGTCCTGCGGCAATACGATGATGCGATTGCCGATCGGCTCGCTGCCGCCCTCAGGCGCGGCAAAGCGCATGGCTCCGGAGCCGACGGTGCTTTTCGGCACGGTGTCGGTCTCGACCACACGGGTCCATACGCCGGGCTTGAGGGCGGCGAAATATTCGGCGGCGGAGCGCACGTCGGCCTCCGAGATCGCCTTGGCGATCTCGATCATCGTGTTCGCTCTGACGCCCGTTCTGCCTCCGTTCCTGAACTCGGCCATCTGGCGCACGAGATACTGAACGGGAAGACCCGCAAGGCTGGATGATTCCGGGTGGCCGTTTCCGCTCGGAAGGTGGCAGAGCGCGCACGCGCGTGCCGGCTTCTTGCCGTTGGCGACGATCTCCGGCATGGCCGGATGCTCCTCGGGAAACCAGTCCGGCGGATTGAAGCCGTCGTCGATCTGCGCCTGCGTGTATTTCCTGGCGCTTCCCGGCATCTGCTTCTGCACGACGTTGTCCAGCGGTCCGGGCTTGGGCGTGGGGGGATAAGCCCAATCGAGGCCGTCGGCTCCGATCGCAAGGCCCGGAAGCACCGCCATACAGAAACCTGAAAGTAAAGCCATCCCCAGGACACAAGCGAAAGTTCTCATGAATGTCTCCCTTTTTTCGCGCCCGCCCATCCTACTCTCCCCCGATTCCAGCCTCGCGTATCACTTTTCCCCATTGCTCGTGGGCGGTTGAACGTCTCATGACCGTTCGCCAAAACATGCCGGCATTGCAGCGGGCGTTCCGCATCCGGGCGATAATGCCGCCCGGACGCATCCCTCACCGTCGGCATCGTGAGCCGACGCAAGCGCATTCATCCCCAAACAGGTAGCCGCGCTCTTGACTGACGCCTCTTCCACCTTCAAGGAACGCTTGAGCGCGCTTTCACCCGCGCTGCTGAAAGGCATCCGGCGCGGGATCGAGAAGGAGAGCCTGCGGGTGCGGACCGACGGCGCGCTCGCGCAGACGCCGCATCCCGCTGTGCTCGGCTCGGCGCTCAAGCACCCGCACATCACCACCGACTTCAGCGAAGCGCTGATCGAGCTGATCACCGGCGTGCACACCGGCGTGGACTCCTGCCTCGAAGAGCTCAAGCGCATCCACCAGTTCGTGTACCGCCACATCGGCGACGAAGTGCTGTGGGGCGCGAGCATGCCCTGCAGCCTGCCCGACGAAAACGCGATTCCGATCGCGCGCTACGGCGACTCGAACGTCGGCCGGGCGAAAACCGCATACCGCATGGGGCTCTCGCACCGCTACGGCCGGCGCATGCAGATGATCGCCGGCCTGCACTACAACTTCTCGCTTCCCGGCGCCGCCTGGCCGCTGCCGGGCCTCCCCGGCCCGAGCGAGGGCTACTTCGCGCTCATCCGCAATTTCCGGCGGCACGCGTGGCTGCTCATGTACCTCTTCGGCGCATCGCCCGCGGTGTGCTCGAGCTTCGTCGCGGGCCGCAAGCACGAACTGCGCGAGCTCGGCCCCGGTACGCTCTTCATGCCGCACGCGACTTCGCTGCGCATGGGACGCCTGGGCTACCTGAGCGAGGCGCAGGATTCGCTCGCGGTGAGCTACAACAGCCTCGAGAGCTACACCGCTTCGCTCTACGACGTGCTGACCCAGCCCTATCCGCCGTATGAAGCCATCGGCATCCGCGACGGCCGCGTCGCCGGCGACGGCGTCGACAGCTACAAGCAGCTCGCGACGAGCCTCTTGCAGATCGAAAACGAGTTCTACAGCACCATCCGCCCGAAACGCGTCATCCGTTCGGGCGAACGGGCGCTGCACGCGCTGCGCGAGCGCGGCGTCGAATACGTCGAAGTGCGCGCCATGGACCTGGATCCCTTCTCGCCCGTCGGCATTTCCGCGAGCACGGTCCGCTTTCTCGACATCTTCCTCCTGCATTGCCTGCTCACCGAGAGCCCGCCCGACACTCGGGCGGAGATCGAGGCCATCGGACGCAACAAGCAGCGCGCCGCGCAGCGGGGCCGCGAGCCGGGCCTGCGCCTGGACCGGGGCTCCCAGACGGCGGAGCTGCGCGAATGGGGCGGTCAGGTGCTCGCAGAATGCGAGCCGATCGCCGCCGCGCTGGACGCAGCGTACCGGGGCGCGCCCGAGAAAAACGCCTACCGCAACGCGCTCGCTGCCGCCGTCAGCGCGGTGGAGGATCCCGCGCCGGTTCCTTCCGCGCGCGTCCTCTCCGAAATGCAGCGGAGCCACGCGAGCTCCTACTCGCGCTTCGCCCTCGCGCGCTCGCTCGATCACGCGAAGATCCTGCGAAACGAGCCGTTCTCGTCGGAAGTCGAGGCGCGCTTCGTCCGGCTGGCGGAAGAGTCGATCAGGAAGCAGCAGGAGATCGAAGCGGTCGACAAGATTCCGTTCGAGACCTACCGCCAGAAGTACCTGTCGAGCGAATCGCTCGAGGTCCGGAGTTCCGTCCAGAACTCCGTCTGACCGCCCCTCAGGCCATTCCCTCCACCACGCGCATGTCGCGCTTGACCGCGTCGCCGGCCAGGTGCTTGAGCGCCTCCTGGTAGCCGGGCCCGTCGTGTGTGGCGAGCGCCGCCTGCACGCTCGGGAACTCGATCAGGACCACGCGCTGATTCATCCCGCTCTCGTAGACCTTCGCCGGGTTGCCGCGTACGAGATACTTGCCGCCCGCGGCCAGGATCGCCGGCGACGCGAGCTTCGCGTAGGCCTGGAACGCGTCCTGATTCTTGATCGAGTGATAACAGACAACCCAATAGCCTTTAGCCATCGTTCCTTCCTTTCGTTATTCCGGCGGAATGCCGATTTCCTGGACGATCTTACGAAACCTCGGAATATCGCGCTTGACGACCTCGAGCAGCTCCGCGCCCGTGCCGCCGGCCGGCTCGAGGCCCGCCGCGTTCAGCCGCTCCACGACGTCGGGTGAGGTCACCGCGCGCCGCATCGCCCCGTGCAGGCGAAGGACGACGTCGCGCGGCGTCTTCGCCGGCAGCGCAAAGGCGAAGTAAGTCTGAACGAGCGTGTCGTCGTCCAGGCTGAACTGGGCGCCCGCCTCGCTG
>DATDGA010000339.1:0-22910 GCA_036522335.1 Burkholderiales bacterium | reverse complement strand
GCCGTTGCCGGATTGCGCGCCGCCTTGCGCGGAGATCGAGCCAAAGACTTGAGTCTCGGCGTCCGACCATACGATCACGCGCCCGCCGTCGCCTGTCGTCTTCGCATCGGCGCGGATCACGCCGTCAGGTCCGATCAAGGTTTGCTGTGCGTTCTGGACGTTCGGATTCGCGCCGTGCTGATCGCCGCCGACGAGCACGGTGCCGCCGCCCGTATCGCCCGAGGCGTCGATTACGCCCGAGCCGATCACGCCGACGCGCACGCCGAGCGCCTGTATGGTTCCGCCCTGGCCTGCGCTGCCCTTTGCTTCGACGGTTCCCGAAATAAGGTTGGTGCCGCCTTGCGCTTGCAGCAGCACCTTGCCGCCGCTCGGACCGTTTGCCGTCGTCGTGCTGCCTGCATCGAGTGTCAGATCTTTCGTCGCGACCAGGCGGATTTCGCCGTTCGCCCCGACCACGGCGCTGTTCGCCTCGACCACGCCGCCCTGGCGGACCAGCGCGCCGAACATGCCGATGCGCCCGGAGTCGGCAACCAGTTGCCCCACGTTGAGCGCCTGCTGGCTGTCGGCAGTGAGGTTTACCGTGACGAAGGGCGAGTTCTCGTATACCAGCTCGACGCTCTTGCCCGCCGCGAGCACGATGTCGCCCTGCGGGGAGCGGATGATGCCGCTGTTCTGGACGTCGGGTGCGACGAGGAACACGCGCCCGCCGGGACCGCCGGAACTGGTGTCGATGACGCCCGCGTTGGAGACTGCACCCGCGCCCGGGTTCTCGGTGAAGCGCAGGCGCCCGTTCTTGAAATCCTGATCGGAGAGATTCAGGCTCGAGGCGACCAAGCCGGAGACGTCGATGCGCGCGGTCGCGCCGAAAACGATGCCGCTCGAGTTGAGCAGGAACACCCGGCCGTTGGACGACAGCACCCCGTCGATGACGCTCTGGGGTATGGCTCCGTGGGCGCCGACCACCCGGTTGAGCACTGCGGAGGAAGACGAGGACTGCAGGAAGCGCGTGATTTCGTTGACGCCGATCGAGAAGCTCTGCCAGTTGATGATGGCGTTGGCGGTGTTGGTGACCGTCAGCGTATTGCCGGAGCTGGCGAAGCTCGCGCCGCCGGAGCTGACCGTGCCGCCGGTGGGGTTCGCCTGGCCCTGCTGGGCGGAGAGACTGACGAAAGCCGCGACCGACAGCGCGATGAGCTTGGGCTTGAATCCGTCCCGATGCGGACGCTTTGCGCGCGACATGGCTATCCCCCCGATGACTTCATTCCCGCAGCAAACGGGAATCTGATTCTAGACCTCGGTGCATTGCGGCTCATGTGACTTTTCTCACGGGTGGCGCCTCAGAAGCTGATTGCGGCGGCGAAATTGACCCGGGTGTTGCCCTTCACCCGCGTGCCCGCGTCTTCGGTGACCTTGGCGGCGTCCAGGCGGAACGCGAGAAACTTGCCCTGGTTCGCGCGCGCGCCGACGCCGTAGCTGCCGAGTTTGTTCTTCGGGCCGCGTACCGGATCGTTGTCGTGGCCCTGCGCCCAATCGTAGAACACGAGCCCCCGCGCGCGCCAGCTGCCGCCGAACCACGAGCCGAAATCCGGACTGTAGCCCTCGAGCGAGGCGCGTTGGCCGATGTCGTTCGCCACCTCGCGCTCGTAGTAGCCGCGCACGCTGTCCACCCCGCCCATCCCGAATTGCTCGCCGGGAACGAGCAGGTCGCTCGTTTGCTGAGCGTTCAGCGCCACGCGCACGAGGAGATCGGCAGGCAGCAGTTGCGAGAACACCGCACCCGCCCGCGCGATGGAGTATTTGGCGGTGGCATCGGTGCGCTGGGCCGCGAAATCGGCGTCGCTGCCGTTGGTGCCGCCGGGAATGTTGCGCGAGTAGGAGACGTTGAAGGAGAGATCGCGGCCGACCTGCGAGAAGCGGCCGCTGTAGGCGAGCGAAACGGGCCGGACCGTGATGTTCGGCACCACCGATCCGGACGTTCCTTCAAGAACCACGTCGTTCTTGTAGGCCCGGTAATCCCATCCGAATGCGGCGCGATGCTCGTAGCTTTCCATTCTTCCCAGCAGCTGGGTGTAGCGCAGCCCGAACACGTCCCCCGAGCCCGACACGTTGAACAGACCCTGCACGGTGCCGGAATTGACGCTCGAATACCCCGCGAGCGCATCGATGGTCCCGCCCCATCCGTAGATGGGAACACGGTATCCTACGCCGAAGATCTTCACGTCCGAAACGTGGTCCGGAGAGGTGATGGCCTGCGCGTTGATCACGTGATCCCGGTCGAACACATTGGCGTGCTGATAACCGACGCCGGTGCGGTAGTTTCCGGTACTGGGTGTGCCGGTGTTGTCGATGTATGCGGAGACCCTGCCGGGTTTTTCGTCGGTGACCCGCACCGTCGCGTCGACCGTGCCGGGATCGTCGGCGGCTTGCAGCGCGACGCTGACCTGCTTCGCCGGATTCTCGTTGGCGAGCTGGGCTTCCTGGCTGATGGCATGCGTGTTCGGGGAGCGGTCTTCCTTCAGCGAGGGGATGCTCGCTCTCACGTTCTTTTCGCTGAAGAAGCGGTTGTTCTGGACGCGCACCCGCCGCATGCGCGCCTCGAGCACCTGCAAGCGCACCTGGCCGGCGCGGATGTCCTGCTCGGGGAGGCTGACGCGCACCGCGTTGTAGCCGCGGCTGGAGTAGGCATCCTGCAGCGCTTCCAGCGCGCGTTGAATGTCGCCGAAGTCGCGGTTCTTCCCGGCATGCGGCGTGAGGATCTTCTCGAGGTCTTTTTGCGAAAGGAGAGTATTCCCCTGGACGACGAATCGCTGTATCTCGAACTGCGGTGCCGCGGGTGGCGCGCTTGGCCGGATCGGCGCTGCGGGCTGCGGCACCGCCGGCGCAGCGGCCGGCGGAGCAGCGGGTCGCGGCGGGGTGGGCGCTTGCGGCCGCGGCGCCTGCGCGAGCGGCGTGCCGGTGCATACGGCTAGCGCGATTCCCAGCGCCACCGCGTACGCGCCCGAGCTTCTGCGTACTCGCATACCACGACCCTCCCCGGTCAGGAATGAAAATTCTGCCACGAGGCGTCCCTTGAGGGCAAGCGATACTCGATTTCGCCGTGCGGGCCCAAAGCGCGGGCCGCGACCCGCGGTTATGCTTGTGCGGCGGAATGCTACCTTATTTATTGTGAAGAAGCTCGAAGAGCCGCTGGCAGAGAGCGCGCCGCTCGCGCGGCGCCTCGCTCTTGCGCTGTGCCGGCGCGATCCGGTGACGGCGGAAAGCTGCGCATGGACCCACGGATTCTGGCAGTACCTGAGGTTGATGGGCCTTGCCAGCGGACCCACGCACCATGCCGAGTTTTTTCGAACTGCCTTCGATGGGGTCACAGGCGACACCGGCGCGCCGCGCGTGCTCGTTTGCGGGTCGGCGGACTACTCCATGCTCGCGCACGTGCTCTGGGCTTTTCGCGCGCGCGCTATCGAAGCCGACGTCACAGTGATCGACTTGTGCGAAGCACCGCTCGCGCTGAGTCGGTGGTACGCGCAGCGAATGGGCTGCCGGATTCGGACCGCGTGTTGCGACGTGCTCGCCTATGTCGCGCCCCACCCTTTCGATGCGATTTGCACGCACTCGTTTCTCAGCTATTTTTCGCCCGATCGGCGTGTCGATCTGCTGGCGAAGTGGCGGCAGTTGCTCCGCCCCGGGGGAGCGGTGATCACGGTGAACGCCCTGCGACCTGGCGCCGCCGCAGATCGGGTCGGTCTCAACTCCGCACAGGCTCGGGCTTTGCGCGAGGACGTTTTGGCTCGCGCGCAAACCATGCGAAGCGCGGTGCAACTCGACCCGCTCGAACTCGCGCGAGACGCCGAGATCTACGCCGGCAAGCTCGGTTTCTGGCGGGTGCAGTCGGGCGAAGAGGTTCGGGCATTGTTCGAGCGCTCCGGTTTCAGGATGGACCGGCTGATCTGTGGTCCCGCGGCGATCGCTTCGGCCTCTCAGTCTGCGGTGACCGGCCCGACTTCGCCGGTCAGCACCGACTACGCACACATTGTCGCGACTCGCGTCTGATCGGGCCCCGCAGTTCAGGGAGGCTGCGGCAGGGCGACTTCGGACACGAAGTCCTCGTATTTTCCGCCGGCGCTTCTCGGAATCCGGTCGCAATAAACAAAATTCACGCGGAAGCCGGAGGGCAATGCCGACAGTATGTGCCGTTTGAGGTTCTCTTCCTGCTCTATCGTGAGGGGCACCTGGGTCACCAAGCGCGCCTCGATCAGCTCGAAGCTCTTCTGGACGAACTGATGCTGCAGGATCGGCGCAATCTCCGGGAACCCGTGCGAACCGAACCCGGGCCAGTAGCGGCTTCCGGTGGCGCCGATCAGGACGTTGCGCACCCTTCCCACGATGCGGCGAATGACCGGAAGTCCTCGACCGCACGGGCATGCCTCGCC
The DNA here is from genome assembly GCA_036522335.1 of Burkholderiales bacterium. Taxonomy (GTDB): domain Bacteria; phylum Pseudomonadota; class Gammaproteobacteria; order Burkholderiales; family SG8-39; genus VBDM01. Next base: position 18,483 of record DATDGA010000339.1, on the reverse strand, counting down.
GGCCTCCGCGTAGTCGCCGAGTTCGTATCGGACCAGCGGCATGGCGAAGTTGTGAAGCGTCGTAACGACGACGCGACCGACTTCTCCAGGCGCGCATGCGCCGCCGCGCTCATCGAGAATCTCGACCAGCACGCCTTCTGACTGGACGTGGTAGTGCTCGTGCAGCGGGCACTGCAACGCGATATAGCCGACTTCCTCCGCCGAATACATGTCGATGACCGGTATTCCCCAGGCTCGCCGACACAACTCGCGCACCTCGGGGGTGAGCAGCTCCCCGAGCGTTCGAGCCTCGCGCAGGCCCGGAAAGCGGATGCCGCGGGCTCGCGAGCGCTTCACCAGTTCCGCGAGGTTGGAAGGGTAGGTGACCAGATAGGAAGGCTGTTGTCCTTCCAGCCACTGCAGCTGGGCGTCGATGTCCTCCTTGATCCCGAGCACCGCCGAGGGACCGGTCGCGACCAGTCCATGAGTCGCGAGCCCCCAGCCGGGGAACTCGCCCGCGGGCACCCCGTGACGGATCGCCGCCAGCCTGCCGCGCAGATCGCGGCGGTGCCAGAGGTGGTCGCGCAGCGTGAACGCGTTCCACAGCAGTTGCGAAAGTTGGGTCTTCAGAATTCGCACCGGAGTGCCGGTCGAACCGGAGCTCCGCGCTTCGTTGACGGATCCGTGGGTGACCGGGACGCTCCCGCTCTTCAGCGCCTCGAAGCTCGCCTGCAGTTCCCGTCGCGTGAGCAGCGGCAGCGAGGAAAAGCGCTCCGGCGTAAGCGGCGCCTCCGGGTCGTAGCGCTCCCGCCAGGCTTCCCGATAGTGCGGCACGGTCGCATGAGCGTTCCGCAGCACGACCTTCAGTTGACTCATCTGAAGATCGAGAAGGCGATCCGCGGACAACCATTGCGTGCTTTCGAGCTGGAACAAGAGGCCCAGCGTCGCCGCGCCGTCGCCTGCGGGCAGCGCGGGCCAGACGATCTCCGGGAAGGCGCTCGTGTACTCCCACGCGGCGGACCGACCGCCTTTAGGTTCTCCGAGGGTCACCGGGCTCGAAACTCAGGAATTTCCGGACTTGTTCTTGAGGTAGTGCAGCGGGCCGCCGCGAAACGGCGCGAAGCCGGTGCCGAAGATGAGTCCCGCGTCGGCGAGGTCGGCGTCGGCGACGATGCCTTCGGCGACGGCGGCCTGCGCCTCCTTGAGATAAGGCGCGACGATTTTTTCGGTGAGCTCGGGCGTGACGCCGCCCGCCCTGCCTTTGCGTGCCTTGCCTTTTTGCCAGACGTAGAAGCCGCGGTCCGTTTTCCGGCCGAGATTTCCGGCGGCGACGAGCTCGGCGAGTTTTCGCGGCGGCTCGGCGTGCTCTCCCGCGAGTTCCTTGCCTACCGCCATGCAGATATCCAGGCCCACGGTGTCGGCCAGCTCGATCGGTCCCATCGGCATGCCGAAGGCGACGGCCGCGGCGTCGATCGTTTCCGGAGCGACGCCTTCATCGATCATGCGCAACGCCTGGTTGATGTAGGGCCCGAGCACGCGGTTCACGAGAAAACCCGGCGAATCCTTCACGGGCAACGGCAGCTTGTCGATCTGCCGGACGAATGCCGCCGCCTTTTTCGCCGCTTCCGGGTCCGTGCCCGCGCCCGAAACGATTTCGACCAGCTGCAGTTGCGGCACCGGATTGAAGAAATGGATCCCCACCAGGCGCGAAGGCCTGCGGAACCGGGCGCCGATGTCGGCGAGCTTCAGGCTCGACGTATTCGAGGCGAGGAGTGCGTCGGGCTTCGCCTGCGCTTCGAGCTTCGCGAACAGCTCGCGCTTGGCCTCGAGGTTCTCGAAGATCGCCTCGATGATGACGTCCGCACGCCGCGCTCCGTCGCCGGCGACATCGGGAATCAAACGGTCGAGCGCGTCCCGGATCCGGGATTTGTCGCGCAGCCGGCGCTTGAAGAGCTCGGCCGAGCGCTTCATGGCGGGCGCGAGGCGCTCGGGCGACTGGTCCTGCAGCGTCACGGTGAGCCCGCGCATCGAGCACCACGCGGCGATGTCTCCGCCCATCACGCCCGCGCCGATCACGTGCACGTGCTTCGCCTTGAAATCGCTTCCCTTGCCGAGCGACTTCATGCGCTCCTGGAGGAAGAAGATGCGGATGAGATTGCGCGCCGTGTCGCCCTCGAGGAGCCCGATGACCGACGCCGGATCCTCGGGTCGCGGCGCGAACGGATCGCCGTCGTATTTCCGCCAGAGCTCGAGGATCGCGTAAGGCGCAGGGTAGTGATCCGGCGAGGCCTTTGCGGCGAGCTGCTTTCTCGCCATCGAGGCGACGAGGGGGCGCAAGAGAGCCGAGTTCATCAGCCGCTGGAGGAAGGGCAGTCTCCTCGGGCGGGGTGCTTCGAGCACCATCATGCGCGCGGTGTTTTCCTGGATGCGCGGGGGAACCGCGGCGTCCGCGAGTCCCATGCGCTTGGCCCGGCGCGCATCCACCGAGCGGCCGGTGAGCAGCATGTCGAGCGCGGCAGTCGCGCCCACCAGACGCGGCAGACGCATCACCCCGCCCCAGGCGGGCATGATGCCGAGCATCACTTCCGGAAGCGCGAAGCGCGTTCCCGGCTGATCCACCGCCACGCGATAGCGGCAGGCGAGCGCGAGCTCCACCCCGCCTCCCATGCAGAAGCCGTTCACGAGAGCGAGCGTCGGGAAGGGCAGGGACGCCAGCTTGTTGTACAGATCCCAGCCGCGCCTCACCAGGCGCATCACCTCATCGGCGTCCTTGAGCCTGGTGAATTCCTCGACGTCGGCGCCGGCGATGAAACCCGAGTCCTTTGCCGAGCGGACGATGAGCCCGCGCGGATTTTTCGCGCGCAGCTCATCGAGAATGCGGTCGAGCTCGGACATGACCTCGGCCGAAAGAACGTTGGTCGAAGCGTCCGCCTTGTCGAACGACACCCAGACGATGTTGTCGCGGTCGGTCTCGAGCTTCCAGTGTTTATACATTCTTGTCATTCCCGCGTAAGCGGGAATCCACTTTTCGAGTTCGGAGTCAGACGATATGCGGGGACGACAACTAGAGTGCCTCGACCAGCATCGCGCCGCCGAGACCTCCGCCGATGCAGATGGAGGCGATGCCGCGCCGCGGCGTCTGGCCGGCGCTGCCCGCCTTCACGCGCTTGAGCGCATGCAGCAGGTGCAGCACGATGCGCGCGCCCGAAGCACCCACCGGGTGGCCGAGCGCGATGGCGCCGCCGTCCGCGTTGAGTTTTTCAGTATCGAGCTCGCCCATCGCGCCGTCGAGGCCCAGCTCCTCCCGGCAGTACTTGTCTTCCTTCCAGGCGGCAAGGCAGCCGAGAACCTGGGCTGCGAAGGCCTCGTTGATCTCCCAGGCATCGAGGTCGTTGAGCTCTAGTGAATGGCGCTTGAGGATCGGCGTCGAGGCGTGCACGGGTCCGAGGCCCATCTGCGCCGGGTCGAGGCCCGCCCACTGGGAATCGACGATGCGGCCGAGCGGCGTCAGACCGTGGCGCTTCACCGCCTCTTCGGTCGCGAGCACCAGCCATGCGGCGCCGTCGGTGATCTGCGATGAATTTCCGGCAGTGACGCTGCCGTACTTCCGGTCGAAAAAGGGTTTGAGTTTCGCCAGGTTCTCGGCCGTCGAATCCTTTCGAACTCCGTCGTCGTCCTTGGTGAGGTTCCCCTTGTCGTCGTAGATCGGCACGATTTCGGCCGCGAGACCGTCGTGCGGATTGCCGAATGCGCCGCTCTCCTGCGCGCGGATGACCCGGGCGTGGCTCTCCGCGGCGAATTCGTCCATTTCCCGGCGGCCGATTCCGAAGCGATGCGCGAGGTTTTCAGCCGTTTGGCCCATGAGAAGACCGACATAGGGATCGGTCAGGCCCTTCATGAGGCCGATGATGGGCATCAGCAGTTGCGTCGGCTTCAGCTTCAGGAACGCGCCGGCCTTCTGGAGAGGGGTCTTCGCCGCCATGAAGTTCGAAAACCACAGCACCATCGCGTCCGAATACAGGAGAGGAACGCGCGAGAGCGCATCCACGCCGCCCGCGAGCACGAGGTTCGATCGGCCGGACAGCATGTTGGCGATGGCGGAGTCGAGCGCCTGCATGCCCGAGGCGCAGTTGCGCATCACGGTCCATCCCGGCACCTTCTGCCCGCAGCCCATGCGCAGCGCCGCGACTCGCCCGATGTTGACTTCGTCCACCGAGGGCGCCGCGCAGCCGAGGATCACTTCGTCGAGCTCGGTCGGGGCGAAGGGCTGACGCAGGAGCAGAGTCTTGCCGGCGGCGGTCGCGAGATCGCTCGCGGAGTACGGGCCCGGCCGGTTGCGCGATTTCAGGAACGGCGTGCGCGCGCCGTCGATGATATAGATGTCCTTGTTCATTCGGATCCCTTGAAAGCCGCGATCGAACGGGAGTCATTCCCGCGGAAGCGGGAATCCAGCGGCTCGTGGCTGCAGACTTCTCTGGATTCCGGCTCGCGCTTCGCGCGTCCGGAATGACGAATCATTCCAGGCTCTCGACGCTCGAATCAAGCCGCGGCGCGCTGCGGCTGCGCCGGCCGCATGGCTTCCGACAGCCCGAGGTCCTGCGGGAAATGGTCCACGCGGATCACTTCGTCGCGGAGCTGCGCCGCGCGTTTGAGCAGAGCCAGCTCCTCGGCGCCGATGACGCGCGCGGCGAGCGCGGCCTGCGCCAGCTCCTCGGGCGTCCTGCCGCGTATCGTCCCGGATTTTTGCGCTGCGCGCATCTTGGCCTCGACCGCCTCGGCCGTGATCGTGGCTTCGAGCGCGGCTTCCAGGCACCCGAGCGGCTCGCTCTCGGGCTTAGGCAGGTACATGCCGGCGCACAGACGGTCGCGTGCGGCCGAAGGCGATATGAGCAGGCGCGCGACTTCATGCCCGAGCGCGTCGCTGGGGGGCGCGAAGTGCCGGCCGAGCGGGAAAATCACGAAGCGCAGGAATGCGCCCACGAGCCGCGCCGGGTAGTTGGCTTGCACGCCGTGCAGCGCGTCGGCCGCGCGGGCGAGCGCGTCCTGCAGCGACCAGTGAAGGAGCGGAAGATCGGCGTCCTGCCGGCCTTCGTCCTCGAAGCGTTTCAGCGTCGCCGAGGCGAGATACAGCATGGAAAGGACGTCGCCCAGGCGCGCCGAGATCCTTTCCCGGCGCTTCAACGATCCTCCCAGGACGAACATCGAGATATCCGCCGCATAGGCGAGTGCGGCGGATATCCGCGTCAGGTGCCGATAGTAGCGGCGCGTTTGCGGGGAAGCACCCGCCGGAACCGAAACGAAGCGCGAACCCGTGATCGCCATGACGAAGGCGCGCGTCTCGTTCGAGACGACGTGCCGGATGTGACCGAAAAGCGCGGCGTCGAAGCCTTTCACGTCGCCCTCGCGCGCGGCGTTCATTTCGCGCAGCACGTAAGGATGGCAGCGGATCGCTCCCTGCCCGAAGACGATCAGGCTGCGGGTGAGGATGTTCGCGCCCTCGACCGTGATCGCGATGGGCAGCTGCTGGTAGGAGCGTCCCATGAAGTTGTTGGGTCCGAGGCAGATTCCCTTGCCGCCGAGGATATCCATCGCGTCGTTCACCACGGCGCGGCCTCGCTCGGTGAGGTGATACTTGACGATCGCCGAGATCACCGAAGGTTTCTCGCCGAGGTCCACCGCACCCGCGGTCATGGCGCGGGCCGCGTCCATCATGTAGAGGTTGCCGCCGATGCGGGCGAGCGCCTCCTCGATTCCTTCGAATTTTCCGATCGGCGTTTTGAACTGGCTGCGCACGCGCGCATACGCGCCCGTCGCGCGCGCGGCGAGCTTGGCGTAGCCCGTCCCCGAAGAGGGCAGCGAGATCGAGCGGCCCGCGGCGAGGCACTCCATCAGCATCCTCCAGCCCTGGCCCGCCATCTTCGGGCCGCCGATGATCCAGTCGAGCGGCATGAACACGTCCTTGCCCCAGTTCGGGCCGTTCTGGAATACCGCGTTCAGAGGGTTGTGGCGGCGGCCGATGTCGACGCCCGGGGTGTCGGTGCGCACCAGCGCGCAGGTGATGCCGATGTCTTCCTTGTCGCCGAGCAGATGGTCCGGGTCGTACAGCCTGAAGGCGAGCCCGAGCAGCGTCGAAATGGGACCCAGCGTGATGTAGCGCTTCTCCCAGGTGACGCGCATGCCGAGCGTTTCCCTGCCCTCCCACATTCCCTTGCACACGATGCCGAAATCGGGAATCGCCGCGGCGTCGGATCCCGCATTCGGATTGGTCAGGCCGAAGCAGGGAATCTCGAGGCCCTTCGCGAGGCGCGGCAGGTAGTAGTTCTTCTGCTCGTCCGTGCCGTAGTGCAGCAGCAGCTCGGCGGGTCCCAGGGAATTGGGAACCATGACGTGCACCGTGGCTACGCTGCAGCGGGTCCCGAGCTTCTGGATGACCTGCGAATGCATGGTCGCGGAAAATTCCTTGCCGCCGTATTTTTTCGGGATGATCATCCCGAGGAAGCCCTTGTCCTTGATGAACTGCCACGCGTGCGGCGACAGGTCCTGGTACACCTGTGTCGTCTCCCAGTCGTTCACCATCGCGCACAGCTGCTCTGTTTCGGTATCGAGGAACGACTGTTCTTCGGAGGTCAGCTTCGGGCGCGGCACCGCAAGCAGCTTTCCCCAGTCGGGGCGGCCGGAGAACAGATCGCCGTCCCACCACACCGTGCCGGCGTCGATCGCCTCCTGCTCGGTCTGGGACATGGCCGGAAGCTGGCCGCGGTACCAGGCAAGAACGGCACGCGTAACCAGCAGACGCCGCAAGGGCGCGACGCCCAGCACCGCGCTGCAGACGGCGAAGATCCCGGCGAGCACGAGGAACGCGTCCATGGTGAGCGCTCCTCCGCCCAGACCGGCGAGAAGCGCCACCGCACCCGCGGCGATCCAGATCCACCCGGACGAGTTCATATAGGCAAGCGCGAATGAAACGGCAACGACCGCGACCATCCAGACAGCGAGCGGCATGGGCCCTCCGAGCATTCCTGGGCGCTTCAACGCAATACGGCATGATACGCCTTTACGCTTCTACGGCACCCGCGGCGCCGAGCTTTAAGGGACTCGCGCCGATGTCGGAATCCTCCGTTGGATTGTCGCCCCCGCGCCCCCATGTAAGAATCCGCCATGGCGCACGACCACCGAAGCTTCGCTCTGCCGGTCCCCTTGAAAGAAGGTGCAGGCGCGCCGAAACCGCGCAACGAATGGCGCGCGGTCGGGATGCTGTTTCCCTATCTGCGGGAATTCCGCGTCCGCGTGGCGCTCGCGCTCGCGTTCCTGATCGGCGCAAAGCTCGCCAACGTCGGCGTGCCCCTTATCCTGAAGGACGTGGTCGATTCGCTGGACGCGCAGACCGCAGTTCTGGTGCTGCCGCTCGCGTTGCTCGCCGCCTACGGCATCCTGCGCTTCTCGACCACGCTGTTCGCGGAGTTGCGCGATATCGTATTCGTTCGCGTGACGCAACGCGCCATACGCCGCGTCGCGCTCACCGTGTTCCGCCACATGCACAGCCTGTCGCTGCGCTTCCATCTGGAGCGCCACACCGGCGGCGTGTCGCGCGACATCGAGCGCGGCACGCGCGGGATCTCGACGTTGTTGACGTACATGCTGTTCTCGATCGTCCCGGTGATCCTCGAGTTCAGCCTGGTGGCGGCCATCCTTCTCACCAAGTTCGACTGGCGCTTTGCGGCGGTCACCTTCGTCGCCGTTTCCGTCTATATCGCTTTCAGCGTCTCGATCACGGAGTGGCGCATGGAAATCCGCCGCCGGGCGAACGAGCTGGACTCGAAGGCCAACACCCGCGCGATCGACAGCCTGCTCAACTACGAAACGGTGAAGTATTTCAACAACGAGGAGTACGAGGCACGACGCTACGACGAGAACCTGCAGAAATACGAGTCGGCGGCGGTGAAGAACGAGGCCTCGCTCGGGCTCCTCAACATCGGGCAGAGCTGCATCATCGCCGTCGCAGTGACGCTGCTCATGATCCTCGCAGCTCAGGGCGTCGTAGCGAAGACTTTGACGCTCGGCGACCTCGTGCTCGTCAACGGCCTTTTGATCCAGCTCTACATCCCGCTCAACTTTCTGGGCATGGTGTACCGCGAAATCAAGCAGGCGCTCGCCGACATGGACCGCATGTTTCGCCTGCTCACCCAGGACCGGGAGATACAGGACCGGCCCGATGCGGCGCCGCTGCCCCCTGGGAAAGGCGCGGGAAGCGCCACCGTGCGTTTCGAGCACGTCGATTTTTCCTACGAGCCGCGGCGCCAGATCCTGTTCGAGGTGTCCTTCGAGATCCCCGCGGGAAGCAAGGTCGCAGTGGTCGGACACAGCGGCTCCGGAAAATCCACCCTGGCGCGCCTGTTGTTCCGCTTCTATGACGTCAACGCGGGCCGCATCGCGATCAACGGCGCGGACATCCGCGGCGTGACGCAGTCGTCGCTGCGCGCCGCGATCGGCATCGTGCCGCAGGACACGGTGCTGTTCAACGACACGATTCTCTACAACATTCATTACGGGCGGCCGAGCGCGTCGCCTGAAGAGGTCATCGATGCGGCAAAGGCGGCGCACATCCACGACTTCATCGAGAGCCTACCCGACCGGTACGAATCGCGCGTGGGCGAGCGCGGCCTCAAGCTCTCCGGCGGCGAGAAGCAGCGCGTCGCGATCGCCCGAGCCATCCTGAAAAACCCGAGCGTCCTCATCTTCGACGAAGCCACCTCGGCGCTCGACTCGGAAACCGAGAAGGGCATCCAGGCCGAGCTCGACCGCATCGCCCGCGGCCGCACCACGCTGGTGATCGCTCACCGGCTTTCCACGGTCATGGACGCAGACCAGATTATCGTTCTGGATCAGGGCCGTATTGTCGAGCGAGGCACTCACAGGGCATTGCTCGAGCGCGACGGCGCCTATGCCCAAATGTGGGCGCTGCAACTGCAAGAGGAGGCCGAGCAGGTAGCGGCGGTCTAGAGAGACAAGGGCGGGGTCTGCATGGCAATGTCATAGGTTTTTTTCGCGACCCTGTGTGAAGTGTCCCACGTATCCTGTTATTTTCGTTGCAAATTAAATTTTCCAACGCTAGACTGGCCGGCCCAACAAGAAAATCCTGGGAGGGCGGGTGCGGTTCTTCGCGATGTCGCTGATTGCACTGGCGGTCGTCTCGACCCCGGTGTTTGCGCGCGAGCTGCGCCAACCCGCGCTGAAATCGCAGGCCGCGCTGGTCGTCGATCAGGAATCCGGCGAAGTTCTCCTCGGCAAGAACATGGAATCGACGCTGCCGATCGCGTCGCTCACCAAGCTGATGACGGCAATCGTAACGCTGGATGCCGAGCTCAATCCCGACGAGCCCGTCACGATCGCCAAGGCGGATGTCGACCGGCTGCGCGGCTCGCACTCGCGGCTGCAGGTGGGAACGACGCTCACGCGCGACGAGCTGCTGCACCTTGCCCTCATGGCGTCCGAAAACCGCGCTGCCTCGGCCATCGCAAACTCCTACCCGGGAGGGAAAGACTCGTGTGTGCTGGCGATGAACCTGAAAGCGCAACTGCTCGGGATGTCGGGAACGCGGTTCGAGGACGGCACGGGGCTCTCCGGCCGCAACGTGTCCAACGCGCAGGACTTGGCGAAACTGGTGCAGGCCGCGCACGCCTACCCCAAGATCCGGGATTACACGACTTCGACTTCGTACCAGGTCAAGGTGGGGCGCCGCATGATGCACTTTGGCAACACCAACAACCTTACCCGCAGTTCCCGCTGGGATATCGGCCTATCCAAGACCGGATACATCGCCGAGGCAGGACGCTGCCTCGTCATGCAGGTGACGCTGGCCGGGCGTTCGATTATCATCGTGCTGCTCGACTCCTGGGGTAAATACACTCGTGTCGGCGATGCAACGCGCATACGTCAATGGCTGGAATTCGCCTCCGGCCGGTCCGCTGCACACCGATCCTCCGCCGGTTTACCGCCGCAGGGCGACTTCGCCTGGATCCTGGAACAAGACGAGCGGCCGGGTTAAAGTCCGGTCGTCGGCATGAAACCGGAACCCTCCCCCGAGCCTTCAGCGCCTGGGGTGGTTCGCTTCTACAGCTTTCTTCCAAGCGCGGTGGGCTTTCTGCAGGACGTAGTTGCCGGCCTCGTGCTCGATCAAAAGAGCATTCCCGCGAAGTACTTCTACGACGAGCAAGGCTGTCGCCTGTTCGAGGCCATTTGCGAGCTGCCCGAGTACTACCTGACGCGTACGGAGACGGGGATCCTTCGCGGCAATATCGCGGACATCGCGCAATTCATAGGTCCAGAGGTGGAGTTGATCGAACTCGGCAGCGGCGTGCAAGCCAAGACGCGCATCCTGATCCAGGCGCTGCAGACGCAGTTGTACGTTCCAATCGACATCGCGATCGATACGCTGCGTGCGTCGTCAAGCGAGCTTGCGGGCCGCTTTCCTTTCCTGAATGTCGTCGGCATCTGTGCCGACTACACGCAGCCGCTTACCCTGCCCGAGTTCGTGGGCGTGCCGATCCGCAGAAAGGCGGTGTTCTTCCCGGGCTCCACCATCGGTAATTTCACCCCAGCCGAGGCGCTGGTTTTTCTGAAGCAGGCGCGCAAGATGGCAGGACCGGGCGGCATCCTGCTGATCGGCGTGGACCTCAAGAAGGACAAGGCCGTTCTCGATGCGGCGTACGCCGACGCGAGGGGCGTGACTGCGCAGTTCAACCTGAACCTGCTGCACCGGATCAATCGCGAGCTTGCGGCGGATTTCCAGGTGAACCGCTTTCGCCACAAGGCTTTCTACGACCCGCTCATGGGCCGCGTCGAGATGCACCTGGAGAGCCTGTACTCGCAGTTCGTGCGCGTCGCCGGCCGGCGGTTCGATTTTGCACGCGGCGAGACCATCCATACCGAAATTTCCTGCAAGTACTCGGTCGCCGAATTCCAGGAACTGGGAAAACGGGCCGGCTTCACTCCAGAAAAAGTCTGGACCGATCCGGAACAGCTCTTCAGCGTGCACGGAATGGTCGCGGCTTGAGCGGAAACGCTCTAGTGGGTCTGCTTGAGGTCCGTATCCCGCAACACGCGCCCCTGCCGGGTCTTCTCGCGCGCGTACAGGAACCCGTATTGGGTCTGTTCGCCCAGATCGAAGGGGAACTGCTTCGCCGTCGACGCTCTTCGCGCGAGCAGCGTCAGCTCGCTCTCAGCGAGCGGCTGCCTTCGGGGCAGCGCGAGCAGGATCTTGTTGACGTAGCCGGGGACATCGAGGATGTAGAGCTCGTCGAACGCTTCCTGGTGGGTGCGGACCATCGAGTCGTAGAGCCGGTTGGAGCGCGGGGGCCAGATGTTGCTGACCACGACGCCGTCCGGCATGAGAGCACGGCGAACGGCCAGCAGGAATTCCTGCGTCGCCAGATGCGGCGGCACGCTGTTCGCCCCGTACGCGTCGAGAAAGATGATGTCGTAGGGACGCCGGACGTTCTCGATGAACTGCCTGCCGTCGCCCACGTGGGCGCGCATGCGTTCGTCCTCCCGGAACCCGACGAACTTCTTTGCGACGTCCACGACGTCGGGATCGATTTCGGCCACGTCGATCACGGCCTCCGGGTAGTGTTTGCGCAGGAACATGGGCAGCGTCGCGCCGCCCAGTCCGACGACGAGGACGCGGCGCGGCTCGTCGCACAGCGCGAGTCCCACGAGCGAGGCGCGCGCATAGGGCAGTTCCAGGTGGTCCGGATCGCCCGGCTTTACGACGCTCTGCCGCGTCCCGCCCCTCTCGAAGAGCATCGTGCGCAGGCCGTGGCTGTCTTCCGTGACGACGATGGTGTTGTAGCGCGAGACTTTCTCGTAGATTACGGTTTCCGCCGCGCACGCGAGCACTGACAGCGCCACCAGCGCAGACAGGCCCGCATGCAGGGCGAGACGGCGATTGATCGGCCAGCCTTGCCTGGATCCGTTACCCACTGTGTCCGATCGCCCTGGAGATCTTCTCGGCGGTCTCCCTGACGAGACCCGACCAGGTGCTCTTCATACGCTCGGCGGGCGCCGAGACCGAAAGACCCGCCACCATCGTCCCGCTGTCGTCCCGGACTGCAGAGCCGATGCAGCGCACGCCGAGCTCGGCCTCTTCGTTATCCACCGCATAGCCGTTGCGGCGGATGCGCTCGAGCTCTTTTTCGAGCGCGCCGACGCTGGTGAGCGTATTGCGGGTGAATTGCGGCAGGTGCGTCCTCTGTGCATAGGCCCGCAGCCCTTCTGCTCCGTCCTCGAGAAGAAACAGCTTCCCGACTGCGGTGATGTGCAGAGGCGCCCGGGCCCCGATGATGTTCACCACGCGCATCAGCGACCGTCCGCTCGAGGTGCGTTCGATGTAGACGATCTCGTCCTCGCGCCGCACCGAAAGGTTCACCGCCTCGCCCGTCACGGAGTGCAGCTCGCGCATGTGGGGCAGCGCGTGCTCGCGCACGTCGATGCGTCCCTTGACGAGGTTGCCGAGCTCGAGCAGCCGGATGCCGAGTCGATAGCTGCCCGGGTCGACGCGCTCCACCATGGAGTCGTTCACCAGTGCGCCGAGGATGCGGTGCGTCGTCGAGGGGTGCAGGCCGCTTGCCTGCGCGAGCTTCTTCAACCCCACCGGCTGCGCGCTTTGGGCGAGCACGTCGAGGAGCTTCATCATGCGTGCGATCACCTGGATGGAGTTCTTGGGTTCGGCGTTGGGCATGGGCTGCGGCGCGATCTCGAATGATGCAATTGTATACCACGATATGGAACACCGGCTCGCGGGTGCGGATTTTCGCATGCTATGATCGACGCACCGGGTGAGTCTGCTTTCCTCACATCATGCGTGTCGGCCTATTTGTTACCTGCCTCGTGGATCTCATGCGGCCGTCGATTGGATTCGCAGCGCTCAAGCTTCTTGAAGACGCGGGCTACGAGGTGACGGTGCCGGCCACCCAGACGTGCTGCGGGCAGCCGGGCTGGAACGCCGGTGACAGGAAATCGGCGCGCGCGCTTGCCGAGAAGCTGATCGGGGAGTTCGAGGACTGCCGTTACGTGGTCATTCCTTCGGGCTCGTGCGCGGGCATGGTGCGCAGGCACTTCCTCGAAGTCTTCGAGAGCGAGCCCGAAATGCTCGCGAAAGCCGAGCGGCTCGGCGCGCGAACTTACGAATTCACGGAGTTTTTCGTCAAGGTGGCGAAACGCACCCCGGCTCCCGCCGGCTTCTCCGGCATCGCGACCTATCACGATTCCTGCTCGGGCCTGCGGGAGCTCGGTGTGAAGGCGCAGCCGCGGCAGCTCCTCGCGAAAATTCCGGGCCTCAAGTTGGTCGAGATGGAGGAGTGCGAGACCTGCTGCGGCTTCGGCGGCAGCTTCTCGATCAAGTATGGGGACATCTCCTCTGCGATGGCCGAGAAGAAGTGTGCGAATATCGCGGCCAGCGGCGCGAGCGCCGTCGTGCTCGGCGATCTCGGATGCATGCTGAACATCGAAGGCCGCCTTCGCCGTCGCGGCGACGAAAGAACGCGAGTACTGCACGTCGCAGAAGTGCTTGCCGGCACGACGGAGGATTAGCGCCGTGCAGATCCAGTCGATGCATTTCAGGGCGCGTTCGGGCGAGGCGCTTGCGAACCCGACCTTGCAGACGAACCTGCGCAAGTTCCAGTCGGCAGGGTTCACGACGCTTCGCGCCAAGGCGGTGGCCGAGTTCGGGCCGGAGCTCTTCGAGACGCTCAGAGGGGAGGGCGCCGCGATCCGCGACCGTTCGCTCGAGAGCCTGGATGCCTGGATCGAGCGCTTCGAGGGGGAAGCGTCGCGACGCGGGGCGACGGTGCTTTTTGCCGAGACCCGGGCCGAGGCCTGCGAGCTGCTGGTCGAAATCTGCCGCAGGCACGGCGTAAAGAAGGCGATCAAGTCGAAGTCGATGCTCTCGGAAGAGGCAGGCGTGAACGAGGCGCTCGAAGCGAACGGCGTCACGCCCATCGAGACCGACCTCGGCGAATACATCCTGCAGCTCGCGGGGGAGCCGCCCTCGCATATCATCGCGCCCGCGCTGCACAAGAGCAAAAAGGAAGTGGCGGACCTGTTCCAGGTCCACCACCATGCGCCGCGCAAGGACGATATTCCGAGCATGACCCACGAAGCGCGCGAAGTGCTGCGGAACCATTTTCTCTCGGCCGATCTCGGGATTTCCGGCGGCAATTTTCTGATCGCCGAAACCGGATCGGGCGTGATCGTCACCAACGAAGGCAACGGGCGCATGGTGACGACCGTGCCGCGAGTGCACGTGTGCATCACCGGAATCGAGAAAGTGCTTCCGACGCTGGAGGATTTCTCGACGCTCCTGAGGCTCTTGACGCGCTCGGCGACCGGCCAGCCGATCTCCAACTACGTGAGCATGTTCACCGGCCCGCGCGGGCAGCAGGATCGCGACGGGCCCGAGCAGATGTATTTCATCCTGGTCGACGCTGGGCGCACCAATCTCGTGGGCGGGGACATGCAGGAGATGCTGCGCTGCATCCGCTGCGGGGCCTGCATGAACCACTGTCCCGTATACCGGGCGGTCGGGGGACACAGTTACGGCTGGGTCTACCCGGGGCCGATGGGCGCGGTGCTGACGCCCAGCTATGCCGGTCTGGAGAACGCGCTCGATCTGCCCCACGCGGCGACGCTCTGCGGGGCGTGCTCCGTCGCCTGCCCGGTCAAGATTCCGCTGCCCGAGCTATTGCGGAAGCTTCGCGAAAAACAGGTCAATCGCGGTCTGCGTCCGTGGCGCGAGATGGCGGCGATCCGCCTGTGGTCGTGGACGGCGCGGCGTCCGCGCCTGTATGCGTTCACGACAGGAATCGCCGCGCGTTTCTTGCGCATCCTCGGCGGTCGCGACGGCATGATAGCCGCGCTGCCCTTTGGAGGTGAATGGACCCGTGGTCGCCTGTTCCCCGCGCCGAGGCCGGGGAAGACCTTCCGCTCTCTATACGCCGCGCGCGCGAAGCGCACGCGGATCGCCGCCCGCCCCCTCTGACGGGCGCAGCGCGCCTGCTACAGCCATCGCGCCTTGCGGAAGCGGTACCAGAGGTAGGCGTTGATCGCGGCCATCCCGCCGAGCGCCATGGGGTAGCCGAAGACCCAATCCAGCTCCGGCATCTGCTTGAAGTTCATGCCGTAGACGCTGGCGATGAAGGTCGGCACCGCGATGAGCGCGCCCCAGGCCGCAAGGCGCTTGGTCACTTCGGTCTCGCCGAAGGTGATCATGGCCACGTTCACCTGGATCGCGGTAGTTACGGTGTCGCGCTGGCTGTTGATCGTCTGGCTGATCCGGACCAGGTGATCGTAGACGTCCCGGTAGTAATCCTGCAGTCCTGCGCACACTTGCGGGACGCGGCCGCCGTACAGCTTGCCGACCGCTTCCAGCAGCGGGACGACCGCGTGCTGCAGCGTGGTGAGCTTCTGCCTCACGTAGTAGAGCCCCTCGATGTTGGCGCGCAGCGATTTGCCGGAGAAGATCTGCTCCTCGAACTTCTCGAACTCGTCCTCGATTGCGTCGAGCACCGGAAAATAACGGTCGACCACCGCGTCGATCAAGGCGTAGAACACGAACCCCGCCCCGTGCTTGAGCAATTCGGGCTCGCGCTCGCAGCGTGCGCGTACCGCGGCGAAACCGGGTTCGGCCTGGTTGCGCACGGAAAGGACGTAGTTCTTGCCGACGAAAAGATCGACCTCGCCGACCTTGATCTCGCTGGTGGCAACCTCGACGTTGTGCAGCACCGCGAACAGCGAGTCTCCGTACTCGTCGATCTTGGGCCGCTGGTGGCCGTGACGCGCGTCCTCGACGGCCAGCTCGTGCAGATCGAAGTAATGCTGAAGTGAGGCCAGCTCGCCCGGCCCGGGGTCCTTCATCGCGACCCACACGAAGCACTCGGGGCGGCTGATGTACTTGCTGATGTCCTCGGGCGCGATGTCGCAGAGCTTTTTTCCGTCCTGATAGACCGCACAGTTGATCAGCATCCGCGTCTCCCGCACATCCTCCGTACAGGGCGCAATGATAGGGCACGACACTGCCGCCGCATAGGCTAAAATGGCGGCCCTTGCCTCCCCCTGACTCTCACCCCATGCCGCGCATCAGCCGCCGCACCGAGAATCTCGGCACCGAGAACGCCTTCGTCGTCCTCGCCGAGGTCAACGAGCTTGTTCGCCAGGGAAAGGACATCATCTCGTTCTGCATCGGCCAGCCCGATTTCCACACCCCGGCCAACATCCAGGACGCGGCCATTCGTGCCGTGCGCGAGGGCAGGCACGGCTACACGCCCTCCGCCGGTATCGCCGAGCTGCGCGAGGCGGCTGCGCGCTACATGGGCAAGATGCGCGGCCTCTCGATCCGGTCCGAGGACGTGGTCATCGGCGGCGGAGCCAAGCCCTTCATCGCCTACTCCATCCTGTCCACCACCGACTACGGCGCCGGCGACGAAGTCATCTACCCGAACCCGGGCTTTCCGATCTACGAGTCGCAGATCGTCGCGAACGGTGCCGTGCCGGTGCCTTTGCATCTGCGCGAAGCGCGCGATTTCGCCTTCGATCCGGCCGAGCTCGAGGCGAAGATCACCGGAAAAACGAAGCTCGTCATCCTCAACTCGCCCCAGAACCCGACCGGCGGGATCCTGGCGAAGAAAGACCTCGAGGCGATCGCCGCGATCATGAGACGCCATCCGGAGGTCTGGATCTACGCCGACGAGATCTATTCGCGGCTGTGCTACGAGGGCGAGTTCTGCTCGATCGCCTCGCTCCCCGGGATGGTCGAGCGCACCATCATCTCCGACGGCGCCTCCAAGACCTGGGCAATGACCGGCTGGCGCATCGGCTTCGCTTCCAACCCGATCCTTGCGCCGCAGTTCGTGCGCTGGGTGACCAACACCGATTCCTGCGCCTCGCACATCAGCCAGTGGGCGGCGGTCGAGGCGATCAACGGTCCGCAGGAGGATGCCGAGAAAATGCGCGACTCGTTCCTCGAGCGGCGCGACCTGATCGTGGGACTCCTGAACAAGGTGCCGGGGACTTTCTGCAAGACCCCGGGCGGCGCTTTCTACGCCTGGCCCAACGTCACCGAGGCCTGCCGCATGAGCGGTGCCGCGGATTCCGAGGAGTTCAGGAGGCGCCTTCTCAACGAAGCCGGAGTCGCGGTGCTCGCCGACATCCACTTCGGCGCCCGCGTGCCCGGTGAAGGCCAGCACATCCGTTTCTCCTACGCCGCTTCAAAGGCCGCGATCGAGCAGGGCGTCGCGCGCATGGCGGATTTCATCCGGAAAAATAAACGGAGAGTGGCATAGGATTCGTCATTCCCGCGCGAGCGGGAATCCAGCGACGTTAGAAGAATCGCTGGACCCCCGCTTTCGCGGAGGTGACGGAGGATAAATATGGCGGGTGAACGGATCGTGGTGGGGATGTCGGGCGGCGTCGACTCGTCGGTGGCCGCGCTGCTCCTGAAACGCCAGGGCTTCGATGTCGTCGGCCTGTTCATGAAGAACTGGGAGGATGACGACGATGATGAATATTGCTCCACCCGGCAGGACCTGATCGACTGCGCTTCGGTCGCCGAAGTCATCGGGATCGACCTGGAGGCGGTGAATTTCTCCGCGGAGTACAAGGAGCGCGTCTTCAGCACTTTCCTCGCGGAATACTCGGCCGGCCGCACTCCCAATCCCGACGTGCTGTGCAACGCCGAGATCAAATTCAAGGCCTTCCTCGATCATGCCATGGCGCTCGGCGCGCAGCGCATCGCCACCGGGCACTATGCCCGGGTGCGGGAAGGAGAGGGCAAGGTCGAACTGCTCAAGGCTGCCGATCCGTCCAAGGACCAGAGCTATTTCCTGCACCGCCTCAACCAGGCGCAGCTCGCGCGAGTCGTGTTCCCGGTCGGAGACTTGAAAAAAACCGAGGTGCGCAGGATCGCCAGGGAGGCCGGCCTGCACAATTTCGCGAAGCGCGATTCGACCGGCGTCTGCTTCATCGGCGAGCGGCCGTTTCGCGAGTTCCTGAATCGATATCTGCCGCGCAAACCCGGTCCGATGCGCACGCCCGAGGGCAGGGTCGTGGGCGAGCACATCGGGCTTTCGTTCTACACCATCGGCCAGAGGAAAGGCGTCGGCATCGGGGGCTTGAAGGACTCGGCGGGCGGGGCCTGGTACGTGTGCGGAAAGGACATGGAGAAAAACGAGTTGATCGTGGTGCAGGGGCACGACCACCCCTTGCTGCTGTCGCGGAATCTCCACGCGGAGGATCTTGCGTGGATCGGCGGCGGCGCACCCGAGATGCATTCGTCCTGCAGCGCGAAGACGCGCTATCGCCAGACCGACGCGGCCTGCCGCATCGACCGTGTCGGCGATGACGCGCTCGACGTGGGATTCGCGGCGCCGCAGTGGGCCGTGACGCCGGGCCAATCGGTGGTGCTGTATCGCGACGAGGTGTGTATGGGCGGAGGAGTGATCCAGTAGGGAAACC
>DATDGA010000338.1:0-14289 GCA_036522335.1 Burkholderiales bacterium | reverse complement strand
GGTCGCCGGCCTTGCGCACGGCCTCGGACAACTCCTTCGCTCCGGCGAAGCCTGCGGGATAGGCCTTGGCGGCGGCCGCGACGATGATCACGCCGCGAACGAGCTGCGGATAGTCCGCCGCGGTCATGCGCGCGACCCAGTTGCCGAAAGCGTGCCCGACAATCACTGCCGGGCCCTTGTCCTCGTGCTTGATCACGACCGCGACGTCGCGGGCGAAATCGTGCAGCGTGAGATCCTTCATCGGCCCGGCGCTGCGGCCGGCGCCGCGCGGTTGAGGGCGCAGCACGCGATACCCCGCTCCCGCGATCCCCGCGGCGACTTCGTCGAAATCCTCCGAGTCGCGCCCGCGCGAGGGGAGAAGCACCACCAGCGGCCCCGCGCCTTCGGCAATTACCTCGATGCGCACCTCGCCATCGGCGACTAGCTCGCGAGTGCGATCGGATTGGGCGGAGGCGGTGGCGATCATGAGCAGGAGTGCAGACGCGAACGGCAGAACGCTCAGGGACGATCTCATCGCCCTATTTTTTATCTGCTTGGGGGACAAACATAGTTCGCTCGACCCCTTAGCCGCACACTCCCACCCATCCGCACGCGCTGCAGAAATCGCAGCCGTCTTTCTTGATGACGGCGTAGTTGCCGCATTCGCCGCACTTCATGCCTTTCATTTTCGGCGCGGAGCCGGGCTTGGGCGTTTCGAGCACGCCCATGGCCTGCACCGGGTAGCCTTCTTCGTCGAGGATGCCGAGCATGGCGTAGCGGTGGATGATGAGGCGCGCGACGTAGGACACGGTCGAGGGCCAGTTCTGCTGTTTGCGCGAGCCGGGCGTGAACGCCATGAAATCGCCGAGCGGTTCGGGGTAGTTCAACAGCTTGCGAAGCTTCATGCCGATCCACGCCGGATCGACGACACGCATGTCGAGCGACAGGATCTTGCACAGGCCGTCGAGCGAGCGTGAATATTCTCCCGAGAGCCACATCGAGTAGGGACGCGTGACTCCGTCGGGCAGGGTGATTTCCTTCAAGCCCAGCACGAAGTCGTCCTTGCCCGCCGGGTTGAGCACGTCCACCGTCCACGACATGGTGCCATCGGCCCCCGTCTTCGGCTCCTTCAGGCTGAACATGGCGTCGAGGACCGGCCCGTGTTTTTCGTCGGGCAGCGCCTTCAGTTGCTCGCAGCGCCAGCGCACCAGCTGCGCCACCGCCGAGCACAGGCTCGGCATGAGTTTTTTCTCGCCGTGCGGCGGAAAGGGCATGGCGAAGGCGTCGTCGCCTGAAGTCTTGGCGAGGGTCTCGAGCTTGACGCGCAGCCACGCCGGGTCGTTCGCGCGCATGTCCATCGACAGCGTTTTCGCGACCGCCCCGAGGCCGCGCGGCTGCTCCGCGCCGTTCACCCACACCTCGAACGGATGCGCGTGGATCTCGTTCTCGACGTGGCCGACGAACAGCGCGAAGTGCCCGTGCGGGTGCTCGATCATGTAAGTCCAGGCCGGGTTGCC
This sequence comes from Burkholderiales bacterium, assembly GCA_036522335.1. GTDB lineage: Bacteria > Pseudomonadota > Gammaproteobacteria > Burkholderiales > SG8-39 > VBDM01. Next base: position 12,793 of record DATDGA010000338.1, on the reverse strand, counting down.
CGCGGCGAGATTCGGCCTGCCGGGCCAGCGGAGGCTCGCGAGCACCGGCTCGGGCACGGCCTTGATCTCGATCCGCCGGTTGCGGTCGCTGCTGACGAAGTCCTGTGGCGCCGACTGAGCCCCGACCGAAAGCACCGAACCGATGACGTTGTTGGGCCGGTAAGTCGCAAGCCCCTTCAGCCCGGATTTCCACGCCTCGAAGTAAAGGTCCTGAAAATCGGCGTAAGGATAGTTTTCCGGAACGTTCACCGTCTTCGAGATGCTCGTATCGATATAGGGCGCGACCGCGGCGACCATCTTCTCGTGCGCTGCGGCCGAGAGCTCGAGCGCGGTGACGAAGTACGGCGGCAGGGCGGCCATGTCGCCGCCGGCGTGCTTGTAGATGCGCCAGGCGTAATCTTCGACCGGAAATTCCTTGAGCGTGCCGTCCGGCTCGCGCTTCTTCCGCGTGTAGGTCCAGGAGAAAGGCGGCTCGATGCCGTTCGAGGCGTTATCGGCGAAGGCGAGGCTGATCGTGCCGGTGGGCGCGATCGAGAGCAGGTGGCTGTTGCGGATGCCCTGCTTGCGGATGAGCGCCTTCAGCTCCGCCGGCAGGCGAGCGGCGAAGCTCGTGCCCGAGAGATACATGTCTTCGTTGAACAGCGGGAACGCGCCGCGCTCGCGCGCGAGTTCGCACGACGCCCTGTAAGACGCGTCGCGCATGTGCTCGGAGATTCTCGCCGCCAGCGCGCGCGCCGCTTCGCCGTCGTAACGCAGACGCAGCATGATGAGCGCATCGCCCAGACCGGTGAAGCCGAGTCCGACGCGGCGCTTGTTCATCGCTTCCTCGTGCTGCGCCTTGAGCGGCCAGGCGGTGACGTCGAGAACGTTGTCGAGCATCCGGACCGAAACTTCGACCACCCTCGCGAAGCGCTCGAAGTCGAACGCCGCGCCTTCGGTGAAAGGCCGCGATACGAAGCGCACCAGATTGATCGACCCGAGGCAGCAGCAGCCGTAGGGCGGCAACGGCTGCTCGGCGCAGGGGTTGGTCGCTTCTATCGTCTCGCAATAGTTGAGGTTGTTGTCCCGGTTCATGCGGTCGATGAACAGGATCCCCGGCTCGGCGTGATCGTAGGTGGACTTCATGATCGCGTCCCACAGATCGCGCGCGCGCAGCTTGCGATAGACCCAGGCGCCGTCGTCGCGCTGAAAGACGGGGGAGGGCCCCTGCTTTCCATTTTGCGCGTCCGTCCCGATCGCGTCCGCATGCGGCTTCGCCTTGTGCACGAGCTCGACGTCGCCGTCGCTAGTGACCGCTTCCATGAAGGCGTCGGTCACACCGACCGAGATGTTGAAGTTGGCGAGATCGCCCCGGTCCTTGGCGTGGATGAAGTCTTCGACGTCCGGGTGGTCGCAGCGCAGCACGCCCATCTGCGCGCCGCGGCGGGCGCCGGCGGACTCCACCGTCTCGCACGAGCGGTCGAACACGCGCATGTAGGACACCGGGCCCGATGCGCGCGAGCGCGTGCCCTTGACCTCGGCGCCCTTGGGGCGGATGGCGGAGAAGTCGTAGCCGACGCCGCCGCCGCGCCGCATCGTTTCCGCGGCTTCCTGGAGCGCGGTGTAGATGCCGGGCTTGCCGTCGACGATCTCGGAGATCGAGTCGCCCACCGGCTGTACGAAGCAGTTGATGAGCGTCGCCTGCATGGCGATGCCGGCGGCGGAGTTGATGCGGCCGGCGGGAATGAAGCCGGCCTCCATCGCCTCGTAGAAACGCCGCTCCCAGTGGGCGCGCTTTTCCTCGCGCTCCGCGGCGGCGAGAGCGCGCGCGACGCGCCGGCGCACGTCCTCGATGGATTGCTCCTTGCCCTTGGCGTATTTCTCGAGGAGCGCCTCGCGGCAGATCTCCTGGTCGGGCAGGGAAGCGACGGCGATACCTTGTTCCAGCGTTTTTTCTTTTGACATGAGACGGGTCGTTCCGGGGATGTTTCTTTTGCAGCCTACGCTTTTCATTTCAAGCTGGCAATCCGGATTAGAACAATTTTACAAGGTATTGATATTGATAAGGTATCGACCACCACATCTTGTGGCAGAGCAGGCCCCCATCGCTACCGCTGGAATTCCGCGGGGCGCGCGAGGGGCGTACTCCCCACGCGGCGGCACACCCGGGTTCGATCCGCGCTGCGTGGAGGCGCTGCTCTCGCGGGACCCGGAGATCCTCGGCATAATGAAACGCTTTGCGGGCGAGTCGTCCGAGGCAGCGAGCTGATCCGTCCTCCTGTCGGGCGAGCGCGGGGCTGCCCGGAGACCTTTCGCGGGCTTGTCCGCATAACGCGCGCCCCCATATTCCAGGGAACCGGAGAAAACCTCATGACAGCCGACGGCAAGACAGTTCGCGAAACCACCCGCATCGTCACCGCGCACCGCCAGCGCGAAGGGGCGGGCTTCATCGTGCGGCGGCCCGTGCCGACCCCGGGGCTCGACGTGGCCGATCCCTTCCTGCTGCTCGACGAGATGGGGCCGGTCGACTACGGTCCCGGCGAGGCGGTCGGCGCGCCCGATCACCCGCACCGCGGCTTCGAGACCATCACCTACATGCTGGAGGGCGAGTTCGAGCACGAGGACTCGGCCGGCCATCGCGGCGTGCTTCGGCCCGGCGACGTGCAATGGATGACCGCGGGTGCAGGCATCGTGCATTCCGAGATGCCGTCGAAGGGAATTCGCGAGAAGGGCGGCCGCGTGCACGGCTTCCAGATCTGGGTGAACCTGCCCGCGCGGCTCAAGATGACGCGCCCGCGGTACCAGGAAGTCTCGGCGGGCAAGATTCCGGAAGCCTCCAGCGAAGACGGGAACGCACGCGTGCGCGTGATCGCGGGCGAGGCGCTGGGTGCGCGCGCCGTGATCGATACGCACATCCCTCTCGTCTATCAGGACTGGAAGATAGCCGCCGGGGCGGATGTCACGGTGGCGCTGCCGCGCGAGCAACAGGCGCTCGCGTACGTGTTCGAGGGCTCGGTGCTCGTCGGGAACGAGGGCAAGGAGATTCGCGACGGGCAGCTCGCTGTGCTCGGTACAGGCGACGTGGTGCGCTTTCGCGGCGCGCCGGGCGCGGGGCGGCTGCTCCTGCTCGCAGGCGTCCCGATCGCGGAGCCCGTCGCCCGCTACGGCCCGTTCGTCATGAACACGCAACAGGAGATCATGCAGGCGGTGAGCGACTACCAGAGCGGCCGCATGGGAGAGATCACCCGCACCGCGGAAGTCCGGTGAACGCGATCGCGTCGTGAGTCTCGACCAGCTTGTCGGCCAACTCTCGAAGGATTGGGAATGGGTTTCGTTCATCACGCAGTACTGTGCCGGCAGCAACATTGGCAAACCGGTCTGCGAGGACTTCCGGTGGTGGGCGATCGGCATCGCGGCGCTCGCCCTGGCGATCGTCGTCTGGTGGATCTTCGGCCAGCTGTCGAAGGCCTACGCGCGCTGGCATTATCGACGGGTGCTTGCGAAGGTCGCCGACGCGGAGACCATGAACAAGCACCGGTGGTCGGGCCCTGACCTGCCCGACGCCCTGAAATCCCCCGATCAGCGCGCCACGAAATCTCCCAAGTAGAGCGCCACTCCCAAGCTGTGCTCTAATTGGGTCGGTTGACTACCGGCAGCGGAGGTTGCGATGAGCGGCTCGCCCCAGGTGCGGCGCGCGGACAAGCTGATGGCGGAGGAACGCGCGCGCGCGGTACTCGAGCGCGGATTCTGCGGGCGCGTCGCGACCGTGGGCGAGGACGGCTGGCCTTACTGCGTTCCGCTGCTCTATGTGTGCATGGACGGCAAAGTCTTCGTGCACAACACAATCGCGCGCGGCCACCTGCGCGCAAATGTCGATCGCGAGGCGCGCGTCTGCTTCGAGATAGACGAAGTCGATGAAGTGTTCGCCTACGGCCGCTTCGAGTGCGATTCGACCGTCGCCTACCGCAGCGTGATCGTCTTCGGCAGGATCCGCGTGGTCGAGGATCTGGAGACCAAGCGGCGCTTCTGCGACGGCCTGATGGCGAAGTACGCAAAGAAGGACTGGAAGCGCCCCAAGGGTTTCTATCCGCGCATCGACCAGATCACCGTGTATGCGATCGCGATCGAGCGCATGAGCGGAAAGGAAACCCCGCTGCCGAAAGCATCCGAGCAATGGCCGGCGGTGGATCACACCAAGTCGCCGAATGCCCGGGCGTAGGGAGTCGGCGCGCGGGCCATGAGCTGCGAGCATAGTTGATTCGGTACTGAGGCGGCCGTTCGCGAAGGGCTTCGATGGAACTGTTCCTCAATCCCCAGGCCTGGATCGCGTTCTTCACGCTGACGGCGCTCGAACTCGTGCTCGGCATCGACAATATCGTTTTCATCTCCATCCTCGTGGACAAGCTGCCCGAGGCGCGCCGGGAATTCGCGCGTAGGATCGGCCTCGCGCTCGCCATGTTCATGCGCATCGGGCTGCTGTTTCTGCTTGCATGGATCAGCGGGCTGATCGAGCCGCTTTTCACGGTCTTGCGACAAGAGATTTCCGGCCGCGACCTCATCCTGATCGCGGGCGGCCTCTTCCTCCTGTGGAAGAGCACCATGGAAATCCACCAGCTGCTCGAGGGCGAGAAGGGCGAGGCCTCGGCCGCCGTCCACGGCACGCTCTCCGGGGTCATCCTGCAGATCATGATCGTCGACATCGTTTTCTCGCTCGATTCGATCATCACCGCAGTCGGGATGGTCGATCGGGTCGAAGTCATGATCGCGGCGGTGATCGCCTCGGTGCTCCTCATGATGGCCTTCGCCGGCGGAATCGGGCGCTTCGTCTCGGCGCACCCTACGGTGAAAATGCTGGCGCTCGCCTTCCTTTTCGTGATCGGCGTGGTGCTGATCGCAGACGGCTTCGACCACCACGTCCCCAAGGGTTACGTGTACTTCGCCATGGCGTTCTCGGTCTGCGTCGAGATGCTCAACTTGCGCATGCGCGGGCGCGCGGCCCGGCCGGTCGAGCTGCGCGATCGCTATGCGCGAGGCGACGAGTGAGGAGTCTCGGTCTCTAGGCGAGCGCTGCTGCGCCTTCCCTCAGGTAGACCGGGAGATCGGTCGTCGGCGGGCGCGCCCCCGGCACTTGGTAGAAGAGATCGGCGACGAAGCCGCGGTGGTAGGTGGTGTGGTTGACCACATGGAGCAGGATCTCCGCGCGTGTCATCGTTCCCTGGTTGCCGCCGATCAGTGTGAAACTCAGCTTTTCCCCGAGCGCAAGCTCGGACAGGCGATCGCTCCAGGCGATGTACCAGTCGTCGATCGCCTGCTGCTTGCGCCACAGCTCGTCGAGCGGCGGATGTCCCGGAGTATTGCGCGCCGTGAAGCCGTGCTCCCGCCCTTCGAGATGCGCCTGCCAGATGAGATCGATGACGTAATTGTGGTTGAGCGTATGAACCATGTTCTTGAAAAGACTCTGCCGCTCTCTGATGGCCTCGCCCGCGGGCAGTTCGGCGATCGCCTCGAAGATGAGCCTGTTTGCCCAGTGGTTGTAGCGCGTGAGCATGCGCGCGGCTTGCGTGGTAATCATCGCTGGACTTTCCTCGTGCAGACTTTCTTTGCCGGATTATGACACCGGCGGCGACGCCGGTGGAGTGGATTTTTCCCGGAAAGTTCCCGCTCGCCTTCGGCCACGATCTTCACCGTTTTCCCTCGGGTTTGCCCCTCGCAGGGAAACTCGGCATAGTCTCGGCTCTCGTGTACCATGCCTCCTGAAACCGGGCGGCGCTCGCGGTCGCTCCCAACACCGCGACTATGTAACCCGTGTGACTGTGAACCCGTAACCATGTGACTATGGCAGGCAACGCATCCTCGATATCATCGGGCACCTTGGGCTTCGCGCAGGCGGCGGGCGCGGTGGAAAAAGTTCTGGCTCGCCGCGCGGTGCAGACTGCGGCGACGGTCGCGGCGCTGCTGTGGCTGTGCTGGGCGCTCGCGCAGGGTACTTGGCGCGTGTTCCAGCCGGCTTCGCCTGTGGCGGAGCGCACCGGCGGCGCCGAATTCGCCGATCTGCGGGCTCTCGCGGACGCGCATCCTTTCGGACGCGCCGCCACGACGACAAGCCCCGTGCCCGAAGCACGCGTTGCGCCCACGAATCTGAACATCACGCTCACCGGCGTCCTGATGCGGCCTTCGGGCGGGTGCGCGCTCCTCATCGTGCAGGGGCAGCCCGAATCGGCTTTTTGCGCGCGCGAGGAAATTTCTCCCGGCGTGCGTCTGGACGCGGTGCTGCGCGACCGGATCGTGATTCTGCGGAACGGCGCTCGCGAATCGGTGCTCATGAAAGACGCCGAAGGCGCCGCTGTGGCGATCGCGGCCCTGCTGCCGCCCATCGTTCAGCCGATCGGCACCGACCGGCAGGTCGTCGACCGGCGCCAGCTGCAGCAGCAGCTCGGCCAGCCGGAATTTCTCAGTCAGGCCCTGATCGTGCCCAATCCCGGGGGAGGTTTCCTGGTGCGCCAGATCCAGTCGGGGAGCCTTTACGAGAAGCTCGGGCTGCGTCCGGGCGACGTGATCCGCAACGTCAACGGCCAGGCACTCACCAGCATGGACGATGTGATGCGCCTCTACCAGCAGTTTGGCAGCGCACAGCGCGTGCTCGTCGACGTGCAGCGCCAGGGCCGCAGTGAGACCTTGTATTACGATATGCGATGAAAAAACGTGCGCGCGGACATCGCCCCGACCTTCCCATGAGAACCCGGCCCTCACCCGCATTCGCCGCGCTCGTCCTTGTCGCTGCGCTCGCCTGGGTCCTTCGTGCCCCTGCACAGACGACCGAGACGCCGCCGTCGGCCGAGCCCCCGGCCGGACCGCCAGCGGCGCCAACGCCGCCAGCTCCGGCCGCCGCCAGCGCACCGGCGGTTGCGGTGGTGCCGCGATCGGGCGAAGTACTGCTCAATTTCCAGGCCGCGGATCTGCAGGCGGTGGTCAAGGCGGTGTCGCAGATGACCGGTCGGAACATCCTGATCGACCCGCGCGTGAGGGGACAGGTCACCATCGTTTCGGCGCGGCCCATGCCGGTTGCGGGCGCGTACCAGGTGTTTCTGTCGGCGCTGAAGGCGCAGGGGTTCACCGCGGTCGAAGGGCCCGGCGATACCGTGCGCATCGTCCCCGTTGCCGAGGCCAAGGCGTCGGCGCCGGTCAACGATCGGGAAGGGCCGCCGAGCGGCGGCGAGCAGATCGTGACACACGTCGTCATCGGTCAGCATGTCGCGGTGTCGCAACTGCAGAACGTGCTACGTCCGCTGATGTCGCCCACCAGCCAGCTCTCCGTATACGATCCCGCCAACGCGCTCGTCATCACCGACTACGCCGACAACGTGCGGCGGCTGCTACGCATCATCGAGAGGATCGACCAACCCGCCGGCACCGAAGTGACCGTGGTTCCGCTGGAGAACGCCTCCGCGCTCGACGTCGCGGAGCTGGTGGTGCGCCTCTCGGGGACGGGTCTCGCCACCCCTGGAGGGGTACCGGGCGCGCCGACACAGGTGGCCGCGGGCGGGGACCGCTTCTCGGTCGTGCCGGACACGCGCACCAACAGCTTGCTGTTGCGCTCGGACAATCCGGGGCGGATCGCGCAACTGCGCGCCCTGATCGCGAAGCTCGACGTTCCGGCGCGCGCGATCGGCAGCACGCGCGTGATCTACCTGAAGCACGCCGAAGCCCCCAAGCTCGTCGAAGTGCTGCGCGGCCTGTTGGGAGCCGCGGCAGCGGGCGCGCCCGGAGCGGCGCCGGGCGCAGCTCGCCCGGGCGGGGCGACACAGTCGCTCATCCAGGCGGACGAGGCCACCAACTCGATCGTCATCAACGCCTCCGACACTGTATACAACAACCTGCGCGCGGTGGTCGAGCAACTGGACGTGCGGCGCGCCCAGGTCTACGTCGAATCGCTGATCGCCGAGATGAACGCCGACCGCACCGACGAGCTCGGCATCCAGTGGGCAACGGCGGGCCAGGTCGGGTCGAGCACGGTCGGCGCGGCGGCCAATTTCCCCGGGGCCAGGCCCAGTCTTGCCGCGGCCGCGGCGGCCCCCGCGGCGGCGGCGCTCAGCACGGCGGGCCTCGCGGTCGCCGTACTCGGCAACAAGATCACGCTTAAAGACGGCACGACCGTGACCAGCCTCGGGGCGCTCGCGCGCGCTCTCGAGTCCAAAAGCCTGGGGAACATCCTCTCGACTCCTACGCTCCTTACCCTCGACAACTACCAGGCGAAGATCATCATCGGGCAGAACGTGCCCTTCATCACCGGCAGTTTCGCGACGCCGGCCGCGGGCGCCACGACGGCCGGGGCGGTGAATCCCTTCCAGACGATCGAGCGCAAGGACGTGGGCCTCACCCTGCGCATCAAGCCGCAGATTTCCGAGGGCTCGACAATCCGCATGGAGATCTACCAGGAGGTCTCCGACATCGCCAGCTCTTTGGGAACCGGGGCGAGCGACATCATCACCAACAAGCGTGCGCTCGAAACCAAGGTCATCGTGGACGACGGCAATACCATCGTGCTCGGCGGCCTGATCCAGAACAACTTGACCGAAACCATGCAGGCCATTCCGCTGCTGGGCGACATTCCGTTCATCGGCGCGCTGTTCCGCTTCAAGAGCTCGGAGCGCAAACGCACCAACCTGATGGTCTTCCTGCGGCCGGTGATCATCCGCACGGTCGAAGACGGCTATCGCGTGACGATCGATCGTTACGAGTATCTGCGCGGCTACACGCGCGGCGAAGGTCCGGAGCGCGAAGAAATATACGACCGCATGCGGCCGGTGGTGCCGGGTCCTTCCCGGGAGCCGCCCGCGCGCGGACCCGGGCAGGATTCCCCGGCGCTGCCGCCGAAACAGCCCGACGCGGGCGCCGCTCCGGCACCGGCGAGGCCCTGACCGCATGGACATGTCCTCCGAGCCTCTGCTGCCCAACGCGCGTTCGGTCGAGCGCCTGCCGTACGCATTCGCCAAGCGGCACGGGGTGATCAGCGCGCGCGAACTGGAAAACGGCTTCGAGCTCTGGGTGCGGCCCGGAGTGCGCGCCGGCGTCCTTGCCGAGGTGCAGCGCACGCTCGGAGGCACGCTTGCGGTGAGGGAGCTCTCCGCCGAAGCCTTCGATACCGCGCTCGCACGCGCCTACGAACGCGGCGCTTCGCACGCCGCCGAGATCGTGACCGATATGGACGCGAACCCCGACCTTGCGGCGCTCGCCGAGAGCCTTCCCAAGGTCGCCGATCTGCTGGAGAGCGAGGACGACGCGCCGATCGTGCGGCTGATCAACGCCCTGTTCTCGCAGGCCGTGCGCGAGAACGCTTCGGACATCCACATCGAAGCTTTCGACCAGCGTTCCGTAGTGCGCTTCCGCAGGGACGGGATGCTGCGCGACGTGATCGAGCCGCCGCAGGTGGTGCACGGCGTGATCGTGTCGCGCATCAAGATCATGGCGCGGCTGGACATCGCCGAGAAGCGCCAGCCGCAGGACGGCCGCATCGCGCTGCGCCTGGCCGGTCGGTCGGTGGACGTGCGCGTTTCGATCCTGCCGACCGCGCATGGCGAGCGCGTGGTGCTGCGCCTGCTCGACAAGCAGGCCGGAAGGCTGAACCTCACGGGCCTGGGCATGGCGGACACGACCCTCGCCACTTTGCGCGGGCTCATCCGCCAGCCGCACGGCATCATCCTGGTCACCGGCCCGACCGGATCCGGAAAATCGACCACGCTCTATGCCGCGCTCAGCCAGCTCGACGCCAAGAGCAGCAACATCGTTACCGTCGAGGACCCGATCGAATACGACCTGGACGGCGTCGGCCAGACCCAGGTCAACCCGCGTATCGAACTCACTTTCGCACGGGCGCTGCGCGCGATCCTGCGCCAGGACCCGGACGTGGTCATGATCGGCGAGATCCGCGACCTGGAAACGGCGCAGATCGCCGTGCAGGCGAGCCTCACGGGCCACCTGGTGCTCGCCACCCTGCATACCAACGACGCAGCCGGTGCGGTCGTGCGGCTGGTGGACATGGGCATCGAGCCGTTTCTCGTCGCCTCGAGCCTCCTCGGCGTGCTCGCCCAGCGGCTGGTACGGCGCCTGTGCCCGGCATGCCGGCGCTCGCACGCCCCGGATGCCGCCGAGCTGCGGCTGCTCGCCAACGGAAACGGCGGCGAGGGCGCAAGCGCCTTGTTTACTGCGAGCGGCTGCGAAGCCTGCGCGCAAACCGGCTATCAGGGGCGCAGCGGAATTTTCGAATTGCTGGTCATCGACGACGCGGCGCGGCGCCTGATCCACGACCGGGCCGCGGAGGCCGATCTGCGCGAACACGCGCGCGTCGGCGGCATGAAGAACCTGCGCGAGGACGGGCTGCGCTGGGTGCGCTCGGGCGACACCAGCCTCGAGGAAGTGCTGCGCGTATCTCGAGAATGAGCCGCGAATGAGTCGCGGCTAGGGCGAACGGGCATTTGCATCGGGCATGTCGGGCTTCGAGTACAGTGCGCTGGACGCGACCGGAAGCGAGACGCGCGGTGTCATCGAGGCGGACACGGAGCGCCACGCGAGATCGATCCTGCGCGAACGGGGCCTCGCGCCGCTCGCTGTCGAAGGCATCCGCGCCACCGCCGCGCGATCGGGACTGCGCGAGCGCTTTTCGCGCCCGGGGTTGTCGCGCAAGGGATTGGCGCTCGTTACCCGACAGTTCGCCACGCTGGTCGTAGCCGGGCTCACTATCGAGGAGTGCCTGAACGTCATCATCGAGCAGAGCGAATCGGCGGCGGCGCGCAGGCTGTTCGCGGCCGTGCGGGCGCGCGTGCTCGAGGGTCAATCCCTGTCGCACAGTCTCGCCGAGTACCCGGCGGCGTTTCCGCAGATCTACCGCGCCATGGTCGAGGCTGGAGAGCATTCGGGCCGCCTGGGCGACGTGCTCGAGCGCCTCGCCGACTTCACCGAGAACCGCGAGGCCTTGCGCGACAAGCTCATCCTCGCTTTCATCTATCCAGCTCTGGTAATGACGGTGGCGCTCGGTGTAGTCTGGTTCCTGCTTGTCTACGTCATGCCCCAGATGACACGGGTATTCTCCAATCTCGGCCAGACGCTGCCCCTGGTGACCCGCATCCTGATCGCGATCAGCGATTTCGTGCGCGTAAACGGCGGCTACACGCTCGCCGCAGCGGCGGGTGCGCTTTTTTTTGGAAGGTTCCTGCTGCGCGACGAGGCGCGGCGCAGCCGCTGGCACGGATGGCTGCTGCGGCTGCCCCTCGCGGGACGCGTCATCCGCGGCCTCAATGCCGCGCGCTTTGCCGACACCCTGGGTATCCTAACCGCGAGCGGGGTTCCGCTGCTCTCGTCGCTGCAATCGGCCGCCGCCGTGCTCGCCAATCTGCCGATGCGCGCCGCGGTGGACGAGGCGGTGAGGCGTGTACGCGAAGGCGCAGCGCTCGCTCCGTCGCTCGGGGCGGCGAAGCTCTTTCCGCCGCTCGTCATCCATCTCATCGCGAGTGGCGAGGCGACCGGGCGCTTGGACACCATGCTCGCGCGCGCTGCTCAAGCTCAGTCGAGAGAGCTGGAAAACCTGCTGCGTGGTCTGACCGCTGTGCTCGAGCCGTTACTGATTCTCGCGATGGGGTTAGTGGTGGGCTTCGTGGTCGTAGCGATTCTTCTGCCTATGTTCGAAATGAACCAACTGGTTCGCTAGGAATTATCATGACAGACTCCCAAGCACGCGTCCGCCGCACGCACGGCTTCACACTCATCGAGCTTCTCGTTGTAGTCGTGATTCTCGGGATTCTCGGCGCCTTGATCGTGCCGCGCATCATGGATCGCCCCGATCAGGCGCGGGTGACCGCCGCGCGGGCTGACATCAACGCGATCATCGGAGCGCTCAAGATCTATCGTCTGGACAACGGCATGTATCCGACCACCGACCAGGGACTTTCGGCGCTGGTGAAAAAACCCGACCGGGGCGAAATTCCGAGGAACTGGAAGCCGGGCGGTTATCTCGAGCGTCTGCCCAAAGACCCCTGGGACGTCGACTACCAGTATCTGAATCCCGGGATCCGTGGCGAGATCGACATCTTTTCCTTCGGCGCCGACCGCAAGCCCGGAGGCGAGGGTTACGACGCCGATATCGGCTCGTGGCAATAGTGAGGCCACGGAGCACCGCACGCCAGCCGGTGCGCGGATTTACGCTGCTCGAGCTGCTGGTGGTCGTAGTGATCATCGGGGTGATCGTCGCTCTGGCCGGCGTGCAGCTCGCGCGCGGGCCCGGCGATGTCGTGCGCGATGAAAGCGAGCACCTCGCGCTCCTGCTGCGGGCGGCGCGGGAGGAGGCCATCCTGCAGGGGCGGGTTTTCGCTTTCAGCGCCGGTCGCGAGTCCTACCGCTTCCTGCGCCTGGAACGCAACGGCCGCCTCAAGGTCACGAGCACGGACGACCTGTTCCGTCCACAGCGCTTGCCGGCGAACGTCGCAATCGAATCGCTGAAGATCGAAGGTGCGGGCGATGCTGCGCGCGACGGCGTGGTCTTCCTGCCGAGCGGCGAGCTGCCCGGCTTTCGCATCATTCTTTCGAGCGAGCGTGCGCGCTGGAGCATCGTCGGATCGCCCGACGGCAGCATACGCGCTCAGGCCGGCTCATGAAAGTTTCAGTCCGGCGCGCAGCCACCGGCTTCACGCTCGTCGAAATCCTGGTGGCTCTTTTCGTGCTCGCGATCGCGCTCACGGCGACCGTTCGCGCCCTCGGGGCCGCGGTCGACACCACGATGGCGCTGCGCGATCGCACGCTCGCCCGCTGGGTCGCCGAGGACATG
>DATDGA010000337.1:0-3690 GCA_036522335.1 Burkholderiales bacterium | reverse complement strand
CCGTGCCGCTTCGCTGGGTCGATCCGCGGCCGGCATCTCTTTGCGGACCGCATACCGCGGTGCGCGTGAACGGCGAGCCGCTTCGTGCCGGAATATTGGTACCCGACGCGCCGTTCGAGCTCGAGTGGCAGGCGGACGGATGCCGCCCCTTCGGTGCTCACGGGCCGCGCTTCGACGGAGGAGTCAAGCTGACGGTGTTCAGGGAGGACTGGGGATTCAGTGCCATGGTCGAGCCTCTTGGCCTGCGTGTCACATCGCCGAGAAACGAGACGACCTCGATCCAGCCAGGCGGGGCATCGCTGCCGCAATGCGTCGAGATTCGCGAGTGCGTATGAAAGAGTGGCCATGAACCCCGAGCTTGAACGCGCCTACCGGGTTCTCCGATTCCGCGAAGTGATCCGGCTCGAAGACGCGGCCGGCACCCGACTGCAGGTCGTGCGCGGCTCGGTCTGGATCACGCAGGAAGGCGACCGCAGGGACTACTATCTCACCGCGACTGGGACCCTCACGCTCGACCGCCCGGGGCTCGCGCTGATCCATGCCCTCGAGCCCGCCTTGCTGGTTGTCCGGCGACCCGCGCCGCAAACTTCGCTTTCAGCACAGGTCGCACGCGGACTTGCCCGTGCGTCGCGCGCCCTCACCGGATGGGTCGCGCATCGTTTTGGTCCCGCGGCGATCGAGAATCAGGGTTTGCCCACCTGGCACAGAGCGTTGTGAAAGTTTAAAGTCACCTCGAAGCCACCGACGCATGCGCCTGGAAGGCATCGAACCACAACCCAAGGAAGGAACACACCATGTCCAAAACATCGAAGCTTACGGTCTCATTGCTGTTGCTCATCGCCGGCTGCGCGAGCCCGCAACTACCGAGGTCTGCAGTCGAGGTACCCGCTAAGCTGAGACCCGGCGCGAACGAGTCTCTGGCGATCATCGCCGCTGCGAAGGGCGTGCAGATCTACGAATGCCGCGCCAAGAAGGATCAAGCCGGAGGATACGAGTGGGCGTTCGTGGCTCCCGAAGCCGATCTGTTCGACGCGGGCGGAAACAGGATCGGCCGGCACTACGCCGGGCCGCATTGGGAATCGAACGACGGCAGCAAGGTCCTGGGTACGGCGAAGGAACGTGCCGACGCGCCGGCGGCCGGGGCCATCCCGTGGCTGCTCCTTACCGCGAAGTCGGACGGACCGGAAGGATCGTTCAGCAAGGCGACTAGCGTGCAGCGCGTGAATACCGCGGGCGGCGTGGCACCGACTGCGGGATGCTCTCAGGCCACCGCAGGAACGCCCGCGCGAATCAGTTACACGGCGGACTATTACTTCTTCACCATCGCGCAGCCGGATCGTTCGCGTCAGTCGTACTAACTTCTGGAGCCATGAATGCAGCAGCTTGAGCCCTATTTCCGCGAGGCAGGAACCGGCCCCGGGGTCGTATGTATCCACTCGAACGCGAGCACCTCGGGGCAGTGGCGGGCGCTCATGGATCTCGTCGCGCCCAGGTTTCACGTTCTCGCTCCAGATTCGTACGGTTCCGGCAAGAGTCGCGAATGGCCTTCTGACCGCTTCATCAGTCTTCGTGACGAGGTCGCGCTCATCGATCCGGTCCTTGCCAGAGCCGGTTCACCTTTCACGCTGGTGGGTCATTCATACGGCGCCGCGGTCGCGCTCATCGCGGCGTTGGCAAACCCCGGTCGCGTACGTGCAATGGCCCTCTACGAACCGACGCTCTTCTCGCTTCTCAACGCGGAAGCGCCTCCGCCGAACGAGGCCGACGGAATCCGCGACGTGGTAGCGGATGCAGGCATCGCCCTCGACGCGGGAAACCGATACGCCGCCGCCGAGCGGTTCATCGACTACTGGATGGGAAAGGGAAGCTGGGAACGGACTCCGGATCAGCGCAAGACTCCGATCGCGGCGTCGGTGTCGAACATACGCAGATGGGCGCACGCCTTGCTCACCGAGCCCACGCCGCTCGCGGAATTCCGTGCACTCGATATTCCGGTGCTCTACATGGTCGGCAAGCGCTCGCCACCGCCGGCTCGCGGAGTGGCGCGGCTGCTGGCGAATGCGCTGCCGCGAGCCGAGGTCGTGGAGTTCGAGGAGCTCGGCCACATGGGCCCGGTCACCCATCCCGAGCGAGTCAATGATGTCGTCGCTCGATTCCTCGACAGGCACCTTGGCCGCGAAGTGCGCGAACTCGCAGCAAGCGCCGAATGACGACACTCGTCACGGGGTTGCAGCTCCTGGTCGTGGTCGAAGATTGGCTGAGCGTCGCCTTGCTGATTTACGGCGCTTACCTGGCGTGCGTGTCCGGTTCGGCGCCTCCGGAGACGACGCGCGGGACGCCGCGCTGAATCGGAGACCCTGCCGATGGACAAGTCGTTTGCCGAACGCTTCGCAGCCGAATGGATTGAATCGTGGAACGCTCACGATCTCGACAGAGTTCTCTCGCACTATGCGGAAGACTTTGAAATGTCGTCGCCCGTCATCGTCCAGATCGCCGGCGAGCCGACGGGCACGCTTCGGGGCAAAGCCGCGGTGGGTGCGTATTGGAAGAAGGCTCTGGAACTCATTCCCGACCTGAAATTCCAGTTGCTTTCGGTTCTCACCGGAGTCGGCAGCATCACTCTCCACTACAAGGGGGCTCGTGGTCGTCTCGCGGCGGAAGTCTTCCACTTCGGCTCCGACCGGAAGGTCACTAGAGCTTTCGCTCACTATGCCGTTTGACATCCTCCCCGTGCTTCATGAACAGATTTCGCGCTTCTCGTACTTTCCGGTGCGGTCGTTGAGTACCTCCGTTACCTTGCAGTTGCGGGGACCTGGAGGCGGAGGCGCCTCGGGAACGACGCGGGGCATGGGGCAAAAGCGCGGCGGGCAGACGGGCTCGGGTTCGTTCGCCCAGTTGCACACCGCGCGCGGCGCCCCGTTCACGCACTGGCAGGTGCAGGCCGCTTGCGCATTCCAGGTCGAAAGTGCCACCGCAAAAAAGAGCAGCAACGTCCAGAGTCCGTTCACGATGCCTCGTTACGACAGGACTGGCGCCAACTCCCGCTTCAGGGCGCAAACAGGCTCGCGCAATGTCCCGGCTGCGCCGGAGAGTCGGCAATGCTCACTCCGTGCGGAACGCACTGGTCGGGCGGCAGCGGTACGTTGTGCTCCACCTGATTCACGAGCAGGTCGAAAGCGCGCTGCGCGTGCGGCTCGATCAGCTCGAGCTGCGGGAAAGCATCCTGGAATGTTTCGATGTGATTGCCGTTCTGGATCTCGTACAGCCGATACGCGGGCCGGTCGCCGTCCCTATGCCTGTCGCCACGATCGTCATCATCCCGCCATTGATCGGACGCTGCAGCGACTTTGCGCGCGTACGCGCGCGCGTGATGATCGATCGGCAGCAGCGCATCCATCGTGCCCGCGACCGTGATCAGGGGGCGCCGGATTTTCCCTGTCGTGGCGAAGGCGGCGAACTGCGCGCCGACGTCCGAGAAAGGAAGGCGGCTCACGTAGTTGTAGGTTCCGGTGCCACTTCCGTAGGTGTCGTAGGCGGGATCGAGCCGCTTCTGCCACTGGCATTGCGTCACCTCCCAGAACTGATTCGAATAACTCTGCCAGAGTGAAAGAGCCCCCAAGGTGATGTCGGGTGGATAGCCCGCGCCTCGAATATTCTTGGCTGCGGTGCTGCCGGAATTGAAACCGGAGG
>DATDGA010000336.1:0-12540 GCA_036522335.1 Burkholderiales bacterium | reverse complement strand
ACTAAGAATGCTTACCGATATGCAGTCTGCTGCTCGCCAAATTGGCGAGGCATACCAAGAACGGGAGTTCGGCCGCGCTCTTCGAGAAATTATGTCCTTGGCTGATCGGACAAACGAGTACATAGATCAGCAAAAACCCTGGGAGCTGGCCAAGCTAAGCAGTGCGGGTGATCAGCTTCAGAGTGATCAGCTTCACGACGTTTGCTCAATAGCCCTAAATTCGTTCCGACTGCTTACGATCTACTTGAAACCCGTGCTTCCGCTCCTCGCGAAGACAGTAGAACAAGAGTTTTTGCAAATCGCAGAATTGCAATGGGGAGACGCTAGTCGGTTGTTGCTACCGCGACATCAAATTAAACCCTACGAACACCTCATGACCCGCGTCGAAGAAAAAAAACTCGACGCGTTGTTTGAAATCAGCAAGGAAGCAACTATGACCGCACCCTCACCCCAACCCTCTCCCGCAAAGGCGGGAGAGGGAGAAAATATGATTTCCATCGACGACTTCAACAAGCTCGATCTGCGCATCGCGAGAATCGTCAAAGCCGAGCACGTCGAAGGCGCGGACAAGCTGCTGAAGCTCACGCTCGACACCGGTACCGGGACGCGCACCGTGTTCGCCGGGATCAAGTCGGCTTACGATCCGGCGAAGCTCGAGGGACGGTTGACGGTGATGGTGGCGAATCTCGCGCCGCGCAAGATGAAGTTCGGCGTGTCCGAGGGCATGGTGCTCGCCGCGTCCGGGGACGGGCCGGGTCTGTTTCTTCTTTCGCCCGACAGCGGCGCGCAAGCCGGGATGAAGGTCAAGTAGGATGGCTTCGTCGCCGCTCGCGGGTTCGCTGTTCGTTGCAGCGGCCTGGCTCGTCATCGCGGTCGCGGGACTCGCTCCCGCGGGAAACGCGGCCTTCGCGAGACGGATCGCTTTTCCTCTGGGCGCGGCCGCAGGCCTGGCGCTCGCGGCCTTCGGCCTGCAGGCGGTGTGGCTTCCGGCGCAGTCCATGACGCTTCCGCTCGGGCTGCCCGACCTGCCTTTCCATCTACGCGTCGACCCGCTCGCAGGATTCTTCCTGATGCTGCTCGGCTCGGTCTCGGCGGGCGTCTCCGTATACGCCGCAGGCTATTTTCGCGAAGAACCCTCGGGGCGCCTCGCGCTCATCAGCCTTCAGTACCACGTATTTCTCGCCAGCATGGCATTCGTGCTGCTCGCCGACGACGCCTACATGTTCATGGTGGCCTGGGAAACGATGGCGATGTCCTCGTATTTTCTGGTCATCACCGACCACCGGCAGCCGGCGATCCGCAGCGCCGGTTTCCTCTATCTGCTGATCGCGCATCTGGGGGCGATCGCGATCCTGCTCTGCTTCGGGGTGCTGCACGGCGGACGCGGCGACTACAGCTTCGATGCGCTGCGTGCCGCGCACCTCGAGCCGGCGTGGGCGACGGCGGCCTTCCTGCTTGCGTTTTTCGGATTCGGCGCCAAGGCGGGAATGATCCCGCTCCACGCCTGGCTGCCCGAGGCGCACCCGGCGGCGCCTTCGCCAGTCTCGGCGCTGATGAGCGGGGTCATGATCAAGACCGCCATCTACGGGATGGTGCGGGTGATCTTCGACCTGATCGGAAACGTGCGCTGGGAATGGGGCATGGTGGTGCTCGTGGTGGGCGCCGGCACCACGCTCTTCGGCGTGCTCTTCGCCCTCATGCAGCACGATCTGAAACGCCTGCTCGCGTACCACTCGGTCGAGAACATCGGCATCATCCTCCTCGGCCTCGGCATGTCCATGGTATTCATCGGCTTCGGCCATCCGTCGGCGGGCGCGCTGGGCCTCATCGCCGGGCTCTACCACACGCTCAACCACGCCGTGTTCAAGGGACTGCTCTTCCTCGGCGCGGGCTCGATACTGCACTCGACGGGCCTGCGCAACCTGAACGACATGGGCGGCTTGATCCGCAGCATGCCGAAGACCGCTTTCTATTTCCTCATCGGCGCGCTCGCCATCTCGGCGCTGCCGCCCTTGAACGGGTTCGTGTCCGAGTGGCTCACCTTCCAGACCGCGCTCCAGGCAAACATCCTCAAGAACGGTGTCGTGCGCAGCCTCCTCCCGCTTTTCGCCGCGACCCTTGCGCTCGCGGGCGCGCTCACCGCGATGTGCGTCGTCAAGGTCTACGGCATCGCCTTTCTCGGCCGGCCGCGCGATCCCGCCCATCCTTCGCCTCTGCCCCACGCGGGCGACGCGGGTAACATGGAACGCTACGGCATGGCTTGGCTTGCGGCCGGTTGCTTCCTGCTCGGGCTTTTCCCGAGTTCGTTCCTCCTGGTCCTGAACCGGGTCGGCGTTTCGCTGACCGGGCACGGCTTGTCCGAGCAGGCGCTCGCGGGCTCGGGATGGCTGTGGCTCGTGCCCACCGCGCCGGAGCAGGCGAGCTATTCACCCGTCATCTTTCTCCTAGTGATCGTCGCAGTGACGCTGCTCGCGTTTCTGCTGGTGCGCCGCTTCTACCACGGCCGCGTGCGCTTCGCCGATCCTTGGGACTGCGGCTACCCCGAGCAGACTCCGCGCATGCAGGACACCGCGGACGCCTTCGGCCAGCCGATCCGGCACGTCTTCGGCCCCATTTATCGCATGGACCGTAGGCTCCCCGGACCCGACGACGCCGCACCGAGATACGTGCTCAAGATCGAGGATCGCCATTGGTACTGGTTCTATCTGCCCGTGGCCCGTGCGGCCGAATTCATCTCGTCGAAGATCGCGTTGCTGCAACAGGGCCGGATCAGCATTTACCTGCTCTACAGCTTCATTACCCTGATCGCGCTCCTGGTTTTCGTGAGATGAGCGTAATGCGATGAACGACGCTCCCGGAATCGCTTTCCAGATCCTGCAGTCCGTGTTCGTGGTGCTCGCTGCGCCGCTCCTTACGGGCTGGGTCAACCAGTGCCGCGCCTGGCTGCAGAACCGGTCCGCGCCCAGCCTGCTGCTGCCTTATTGGACGCTGGCGAAGCTCTTTCACAAGGACGCGGTGTTCGCGCGCGACGCATCCCCGATTTTCCGCTGGACACCCTACATCCTGTTCGGCTGCATGTGGCTCGCGGCGGGCATCGTACCGGTGCTCGCGACCGGTCTGCCCTTCGCGCCCGCTGCGGACATCATCGCGCTGGTGGGCATATTCGCCCTCGCGCGCATGTTCTCGGCGCTCGCCGCCATGGACATCGGTACCTCGTTCGGAGGACTGGGCGCGCGCCGCGAGATGCTGATCGGCTTTCTCGCCGAGCCGGCGATGCTGATGACGCTGTTTACCGCGGCGTTCATCTCCGGCTCCACCCAGCTCACCACCATCGTCGATACGCTCGGGCACCGCGAGTTTGCCCTTTACCCGAGCCTCGCCTTCGCGGCGGTCGCCTTCCTCATGGTGCTGCTCGCCGAGAACGCCCGCGTCCCGATCGACAACCCGACCACCCACCTCGAGCTCACCATGGTGCACGAGGCGCTGATCCTCGAGTACTCGGCGCGACATCTCGCGCTGATCGAGTGGGCGGTCGCGATCAAGCTCTTCGCCTACATGACGATCGGGATTGCACTCTTTGCGCCCTGGGGCATCGCCGAGGCAGGCAACTGGTCGGCGCTGCCGCTCGCCTTCGGGGCGCTCGCCGCGAAGCTCGCGCTCGCCGGTGCGGGCCTCGCGCTGATCGAGACGGTGCTGGCGAAGCTGCGTCTGTTCCTCGCGCCCGAGTTCCTGTCCGCCGCGTTCCTGCTCGCGGTGCTCGGCATGCTGACGCATTTCCTGGTGAAAGGCTGACGTGGGAATCCCGATCCTCGCTCAGCTGGTAAACGTGCTCGCGGCGTTTCTGCTGCTGCTCGCGTTCGCGATGCTGTCGCAGCGCCGCGTGTTGACGCTCATCAAGCTGCTCGCCTGGCAGGGCGCGGCGCTCGCCGCCTCTACGGCCATCGTCGCCTGGTCGACCGGCCAGACGCACCTTTACTACTCGGCGCTCCTCACCGTGCTGCTCAAGGTGATCCTCATCCCATGGGTGCTGCACCGCTTGATCGACCGCCTGTTCATCCGCTGGGACGTCGAGACCCTGATCAACATTCCCGTTACGATGCTGATCGGCATAGGCCTCGTGATCTTCGCCTTCGCGCTGGCGGCCCCGATCTCGCAGATGGCGAGCACGCTCACGCGCTCCACCCTCGGCATCGCGATGGCGAGCGTGCTGCTGTCCTTTCTCATGATGATCGTGCGCAGAAAGGCCGTGCCCCAGGTGATCGGCTTCCTCGCGATGGAAAACGGCCTGTTCTTCGCCGCCACCAGCGCAACCTACGGAATGCCGCTGGTGGTTGAGTTGGGCGTCGCGCTCGACGTGCTGGTGGGCACCTTCATTTTCGGCATCTTCTTCTTTCATATCCGCGAACAGTTCGACAGCCTCGACATCCGGCATATGGAAAAGCTGAAGGAGGATTGATGAGCGACGTCGCCTCCTTGAAGGCTCGTCATTCCCGCGTAAGCGGGAATCCAGCGAAGTCGTGTGAAGGTCACTGGACCCCCGCTTGCGCGGGGGTGACGGAGTAAGCGTGGAAGTCGCCCTGGTCCTCGGCGTCCCGCTTCTGGGTGGTCTGCTGCTCGCGCTCGCAGGGCACAAGCGCTGGGCGCCGGAACTGAATTCGTTCATGAGTTTCGTGACCCTCGCCGCCGCGGCGCTGCTCACGGCCCGAGTCATCGCCGATGGGCCGATGACCGCGTTCGAGGAGCAGTTCTTCGTCGATCCGTTCAACGTATTCCTGGTAGCGCTGACGGCGTTCGTCGCATTCACCACGGCGCTCTTCTCGCGGCCTTACATGCGCATCGAAGAGCACCACGGCCGGGTCAACTCCGCGCGGCTGCGCCTGTACCACAGCATGTATCAGCTCTTCACCTTCATGATGCTGCTGTGTCTGCTCTCCAACAACGTCGGCCTCCTGTGGGTGGCGATGGAGGGCGCGACCCTCACCACCGTGCTGCTGGTCAGCCTGTACCGCACGCCCGCGAGCCTCGAGGCGGCGTGGAAGTATTTCATCCTCTGTTCGGTCGGAATCGCCCAGGCCCTGTTCGGCACGATCCTCCTCTACTTTGCCGCCGAGAAAGTGCTCGGTCCGGGCGGGACCTCGCTCCTGTGGACGCACCTTCACGAGGTGCGCGGCCAGCTCGAGCCGACGGTGCTGTCGCTTGCGTTCGTGTTCCTGCTGGTGGGATTCGGCACCAAGGTGGGCCTGGTGCCGCTGCACAACTGGCTCCCCGACGCGCACGCCGAAGGCCCGACTCCGATCTCGGCGGTCCTCTCCGGATTGCTCCTGAATGTCGCGCTCTACGCCGTGGTGCGCAGCAAGGTGCTCGTCGACGGCGCGCTCGGACACAATTTCTCCGGCGGACTGATGATGGGTTTCGGCCTGCTCTCGGTCGTCGTCGCGGCGTTCTTCCTCTCCCGGCAGCGCGACATCAAGCGCATGTTCGCCTACTCGTCGGTCGAGCACATGGGCATCATGACCTTCGCCTTCGGTATGGGCGGGCCGGTGGCGGCTTTCGCGGGCCTGCTCCACATGACGGTGCACTCGCTCACCAAGAGCGCTATCTTCTTCACCGTCGGCCACGCTTCGCAGAAGACCGGCACGCAGAACATGGCGGACATCCGCGGGCTGATCGAGCAAAGCCCCGCCATCGGCTGGGGCCTGGTGATCGGCAGCCTCGCCATCCTGGGGCTTCCGCCTTTCGGCGTGTTCACCAGCGAATTCATGGTCCTCACCACCGCGATGCACGAGCACCCCTGGGCGACGCCTTTCCTGCTGGTGGCGCTCGGCGTGGCGTTCGCCGCGATCTTCGGCAAGGTGCAGCCGATGGTATTCGGCGAAACCCATGCAGCAAATGCGGCTCGCCGGCTGCCGCGCGGACCGACGCTCGTTCCGGTATTCGTTCATCTGGGGATCGTCTTGATGCTCGGGCTCTACATTCCGCCTTATCTCGTCGGCTGGTACCGCCAGGCGGCGGCGCTGATCGGTTGATCGTGGAAAAGCCTTTCAGCGAGCTGGGATTGAACGCCGCAGCGCTTCCGGGCGCGATGCCGGCGTTCTGCGCCTCGATCCCGGCCGGCGAGCTGCGCGGCATCTGCGAGCAAGCCCGCGCGCGCAAGGCGCGTATCGTGGCGCTATGGGGCAGCGACGAGACGCAGCGAAGCGCGGGCTTCGCGCTGCACCTCGCGCTGGCCTTCCCCGCGGGTCTCCTCTGGTTGAGCGTGGCGCTGCCGCGCGAGGACCCGCGCTATCCCGGCATCGCCGACATCTATCCGGGCGCGAACCGCATGCAGCGCGCGACCGCCGATCTGCTCGGCATCCGTCCGGATGACGGTGCCGATACGCGCAAGTGGCTGCGCCACGGTGCCTGGCCCGAGGACGCGTTTCCGCTGCGCAAGAACGTCGGCGCCGCGGTCCGCTTTGCTCAGCAGCCGGACGGTTATCCCTTCGTTCCCGTCGAAGGCGAAGGTGTGCACGAAATCCCCGTCGGTCCGGTGCATGCGGGCACGATCGAGCCGGGGCATTTCCGCTTTTCCATCGTCGGGGAAAAAATCCTGCGGCTCGAGGAGCGTCTCGGCTACAAGCACAAGGGCATCGAGAAACGCTTCGAGGCGATGACGCTCGAAGAAGGCGCGAAGCTCGCCGGCCGGGTGAGCGGCGATTCCACGGTCGCCTATGCCTGGGCCTATGCCATGGCGGTCGAAGGGGCCACGGGGACCTCGCCGCCGAGCCGGGCGCTCGCGCTGCGCGGCATTTTCCTCGAGCTCGAGCGCATCGCCAACCACCTGGGGGACCTCGGCTACCTCGGGAACGACGTCGCACTGTCGTTCGGCTTCTTTCAGTTCTGGCGGCTGAAGGAAGATCTGCTGCGCCTCAACTCGCGCCTGTTCGGCCACCGCTACCTGATGGACGCCATCGTTCCGGGCGGAGTCGCGAAGGATCTCCAGCGCCCCGACGCCGAATTTCTCGCCGGCCAACTGGACGGGATCGAGCGCGAGGTGACGACGCTCAAGGCAATCTACGACGAGCACGCGGGCGCGCAGGACCGCTTCATCATGACCGGGCAGGTACTGCCGGAACTCGCCGAGCGCATGGGTCTCACCGGGATCGCGGGCCGCGCGAGCGGGATGGCGCACGATCTGCGCACCGATCAGCCGATTCCGCCCTGGCAGCAGCTCGACCCGCGCATGGCTTCACACACGCGCGGGGACGTCGCGGCGCGCGTATCGGTTCGCTTCGACGAAGTATTCGAGTCGATGCGCCTGGTGCGTGCGCTCGCGCAGGAGCTGCCCTCCGGCGTGATCCGCACGGCGGTCGCGGCGGCCAAAGCGGGCGCGCGCGGCCTCGGCTGGGTCGAGGGCTGGCGCGGCGAAGTACTGGTCGCCCTCGAAACCACCGCGGCGGACCGTATCCACCGCCTTCACCCGCACGATCCCTCTTGGCAGAACTGGCTGCTCCTCGAACACGCGGTGCACGGCAATATCGTTCCGGACTTCCCGCTCATCAACAAGTCTTTCAATCTGAGTTACAGCGGAGCGGACCTCTGATGTATCAGCTCCTGAAACAAATCGTGAAGACCGGCATCGTCACGGAGCGCGCTCCGCTTCCTGACACCGCGCTGCGCGAGGTCGAGCAAAGGCTGGGGGAGGTCATTCTCAAACACTTCGGGCGCGCGCTCGCCATCCGCCACGTGGACGCAGGGTCGTGCAACGGCTGCGAGCTCGAGATCCATGCGATGAACGGCCCCTATTACAACCTCGAGCGGCTCGGCATCAAGTTCGTCGCGAGCCCCCGCCACGCCGACCTGCTGCTCGTCACCGGTCCGGTGTCGCGCCACATGGAGACCGCGCTCAAGCGCACCTGGGAGGCCACGCCCGACCCCAAGCTGGTGGTCGCGATCGGCGATTGCGGCTGCACCGGTGGCGTCTTCGGCGAGAGCTACGCGAGCTGCGGACGCGTCTCGAACGTGATCCCGGTCGACGTCAGCGTTCCCGGCTGCCCGCCCGCTCCGGTCGACATCATGCAGGGCATACTCACCGCGATCGCTCCCGACAAACGACGCTAGATGGAGCTCCCGCTCGCCTTCGTCGGCTGGTTCTTCACGCTTGTTTCGGCCGGCGCGCTCGCCCTGGGAGGCCTCCTCGTCCTGATGCTCCTGCGCGCGGGGGACCTCGAGCGGCGCTACCTGAGCTACAGCATCTGGAATGATCTGGTGCTCGCGGCGATCTGGGTGTCAGGGCTTGCCGGAGGGATCGGCGTGATTCGCCTGCAGCCGTGGGGAAGATACCTGCTCGAACTTTTCTGCTGGGCGCTGATCGTACTGCTTCTGCTCTCCGCGGCTTCCCGCCTCTACGCCGTCGCGCGGGAGCGCGGCCCGGAAGCGCCGCCGGTCAACTGGCTGGGCGCGATCGCCGGGGTCACCCTGATCGTGATCCCGACCGTCGCGATCTGCGCGGCCACCATCGTGACGCTGCGCAGCCCAGAAGCGCTGAAAGCTTTCTCTTAACGACCGGCGGCGCATCAAGCTCGCGCCGCCTGCTCAATGCCCCGACCTCGGCTTACGCCTCGGTTTCCACGTCATGAGTGAATTCAAGTGACGCACCGTCTCTACGGCTTCAGGTAAGCGTAGCCTTCTTTCTGCTGCAGGTGCGTGATCTGCACCACGCCCGAGGGCACGAATTCCACGCCGAGAATGAACTGGTCCTTCTTCAGCTTGCGGATGCGCAGCGTGATCTCGCACACCTGAAACTTCACGCCCCGCCCCATGAGGTCCTGCACCCGCGCATCGAAGGGCTCCAGGCGATCCTTGGCTCCCTCCATCAGGAAATCGACGCCGTCAGCGTGGGTCACCGCGACGATCTTCGCCTTGGGATCGACTTCGAGATGATTGTTGATGTTGCGCAGGCCCCTGGTCGCCTGCTCTAGCCCAGAGTCGAAATGATAGACGACCCTCTCTTGCGCCGAAACCGCCGCCGCAGCGAACGCAAGAAGAAGCGCCAAGGCAATCTTCGCGACCGATTTCATCGTGATTTCCCCTGCGAGAACGATGGACGACACTTTACGCCCGCGCGCGGAGATTGGAAAATCCGGACGTGGCGAAACACCTGAGAATTTCCGGGAGCGTCCAGGGCGTGGGCTTCCGCTATTCCATGGCGGAAGAAGCCGACCGGCTCGGCGTCACCGGGTGGGTGAGAAATCGCCGCGATGGCACCGTGGAAGCGGTCGTCGACGGCACCGAAGATGCGGTCGATGCGATTCTCGCCTGGGCACGCCGCGGCCCTCCTTCAGCGCGCGTGACCGGCGTCCAGGTCGAAGAGATCCCGGGAAGCTTCGAGCGATTCGAAATGCGGCCGACTGAATGATCGGCTGAACCCTGGCTCTCTCATTCCCGGTTCGGTGCCCTCCGGCCGGGTCACACCGCGCTGCGCCGCCGCGGGATCTCCCCGGAACGAAGCCCCTCGAGGATCGCGAGCGCGCGCGCCATGGAGAAGTCGCGCGTCTTCCGATCGAACGCTTTGGTGGCCTCCGGCATCATGTAGCCGTGGAGCACGCCGGGGAATATGTGCAGGTCCAGGTTCTTCATGCGCGAGGCCGCGCCGCGATAGGCATCGAGCACCTCGGCGGGGGCCTGGTGGTCCTCGTCGCCCCAGATGATGCACACGGACCGGGCCAGGTCTTCGAGCTCCCGGATGAAGTCCAGCATCTGCGAGCCGTGGCAGGAAATGCCCGCGTCGTAGCCGAGGCGCTTCGGCCCGAGAATCGCGTAGGGGCCGCCGTAACATAGCCCCATCACCGCGGCGCGCCCGTTCGATTGCGGCAGCCTGCGCAGCTCGGCGAGCGTGTCGGCGAGGTCGGCTTCCCCAGTTTTTATTTTTTCCGGGCGCGGCTGCGAGCGCTGCTTCGTACGATCGTCGTCGCGTGCGAGCGGCCCCGGGATCGAGCGCCAGAACAGATCCGGCGCCGCCGCGATATAGCCGTGCGAGGCGAACTCGTCTGCGATCGCGCGAAGGTCCGCGTTAACGCCGTGCACCGCGGAAGCGATCACCATCGCCGGAACCTTGGCACCGGCATGCGGCACGGTGAGGTAGCAATCGAATTCACCGCCACCGCTCGAGCGGATCCTGATGTTCTTGCCTGGCATGGCTCCGTCCCTTTGTCCCGAATTATTAGCCGCTCACCGTAACTCAGCGCGAGCGTGCTTGTCCAATGACGCAGCGCCGCAATCGGAATGCTCCCGTCATGATTGCCCCGCGGCGGCGAACTGACTACCATCACGCCTTTCCGAAGCGCGGTGCGGATTTCACAATGCGGAATCGCGGGTTTCGCACCGTTCGTCACGGGTAACAAAGGAGGAGTGGATTCATGAGCACCAAGTACAAGATTCTGATCATGGGCGCGTCGTACGGTTCGCTGCTCGGGACCAAGCTCGCGCTCGCGGGGCACGCGGTGCACCTGGTGTGCCTGCCCGCCGAGGCCGACCTGATCAACAAGGAAGGCGCGATCGTGCGCATGCCGGTCAAGGGCCGCGAAGAATTGGTCGAAATCAATTCGAAGAAATTGCCGGGTAAATTGTCTGCCGGCGGCGCCGCGGGGGTCAATCCGTCCGACTACGCTCTGGTCGCTTTGGCGATGCAGGAGCCGCAGTACCGCTCGCCCGGCGTGCGCGAGCTGCTCGCCGCGGTCGCCAAAGCCAGGGTTCCGTGCATGTCGATCATGAACATGCCGCCGCTGCCTTACCTGAAACGCATTCCGGGGATCGATGCCGATGCCTTGCGGAGCTGCTACACCGACGCGAGCGTGTGGGACGCCTTCGACCCGAAGCTCGTCACTCTGTGCAGCCCGGATCCTCAAGCCTTCCGCCCGCCGGAAGAGAAAGTCAACGTGCTGCAGGTGCGGCTGCCGACCAACTTCAAGTCGGCGCGCTTCGATTCGGACGCCCACACCGCCATCCTGCGCCAGCTCGAGTCGGACGTCGAAGCGTCCCGCTTCGACGGAATCGAGCTGCCCGTCAAACTCAAGGTGCACGATTCGATCTTCGTGCCCCTCGCGAAATGGGCCATGCTGCTCGCGGGCAATTATCGCTGCGTGCAGGGGGACGGCATGCGCCCCATCAAGGACGCGGTGCACAGCGACCTGGAAGCATCGCGCACTGTATACAACTGGGTGATCAAGCTGTGCGTGTCCTTGGGTGCGAACGAAAAAGACATGGTGCCCTTCGAAAAATACGCAGGCGCGGCTCTCTCGCTTCTGACCCCGTCCTCCGCTGCGCGCGCCCTCGCCAACGGCGCGCCCAACATCGAGCGCACCGACCGCCTAGTGCAGACCATCGCGGCGCAGAAAGGCATGCGCCTGGCCGCGGTCGATCAGACCGTCGCACTGGTCGACGGATGGCTCGAGAAAAACCGGAAGAAGGCCGCCTGAAGTTTCATCCCCTCTCCACCACGGAGAGGGGCGTGGTGGGCGGAGCTTCCCTCGCTTAAGGGGGCGAAAAAAAGACCCGGAAACCCTCCGGGCCTTTTCCATTCTTTGACCTCTCAGCCGAACACCAGCACCGTGATCGACGGCAGGAGCGAAACCTTGAGATTGACGTCGATAAAATAGTATTGAAGGTACGCCAGCACCAGGGCAAGAAGCATGAAGGACTGCCTTGCAAGCGCGGGTTGTCGCGTCAGGAGACTGCTGATGTACCCTCGAATCGTCTTGCGCGGTCTGGCGACGGGTTCCTTCGAGGGCTTTTTCACGTCCCGATTGGATGTCCCGGTGTGCCCGACCGGCGCGGCGACCGGTTCCGCGCGGTTCTGTTCGGTGAGAGCGATGCGCGCCTGGCGGCAGTGGGCGCGCGCCTTCTCGACGTCGGCGCTGGCGTCGGCCACGTCGGCAGCCGCCGCGTCCCGACCGGTGACCGCTCTGGCGAGCTCGGCCTCTGCTTCGGCGAGGGCGGCTTCAAGTTCCTTTTGTGTACCCATGGCTCCTCTTTGCGTGACGCTACATATACCACAGGGAGAAGGCATAAGAAAAGTCTCAGGTTGGGGAGGGCGCGGGTGCGAGACTAGGCGGGAAAAGTTACGGCGAGATGACGACCTGAAGCCGCCTTTTGGGGAGGCTACGCGGGATACTTTCAGGATCCCGATCGGCACCTGTGGGAAGTGGTCTGGAACCCGCAATGGCCCCTACCGGAATGATCGGGTTGCGCGCAAAGGCCGCGCCGAGTCACCGACAGCCGCACGCCACGCACCCGGATCCTCCCCCGCACCGTCCCTTCGCCTCCCGAAACGCGAGATCGCCGTAATACGCTTCCAGCGAGCGGTCGCTCGCGTCGGTTTCGGTCAACACGCCCACCGAGATGATTTTGCCGGGCTCTTCGCCGAAGAGACGCCGGTAATCCGCTTCGACGTCGCGCGTCTCGTCGAGCCACGTGCCCAGCTTCTCGCGCCCGCTCTCGACGGCAATGATCCTGATGCGCGAGGTATAGCCGTTGTGCACGATCCCCTCGCGGGGCGTATGG
>DATDGA010000335.1:0-5645 GCA_036522335.1 Burkholderiales bacterium | reverse complement strand
CGATCCGAAGACCGGCAAGGTCACGGAATTTCCCATCCCGGTGCACAAGCCGGGCTTCCCGACCGGATCGCTCGCGCTGCGCTCCGACCGCGAGGGCAACCTGTGGCTCGGCAACATGTACCAGGCGACGATCATCAAGTTCGAGCCCAGGACGCAGGTGTTCCGCTTCTGGACGCTGCCGCCCGAGCAGAACATCGACGCCGCGCAGGTCAACATGGTGAGCCCGCAGGCGGCGCACGTGGATGGCAAGGTATGGTCGCAGAACAACGGCTTCGCCGGCGTGCACCGGCTCGATCTTGCTTCGGGCAAGATCGAGACCTTCGAGCCGTACAAGGCGGCCCCCAAGGGCGAGCCGCACAACATCTACGACGTGATCCCTGATTCTCGCAACAACGTCTACTTCACCGACTTCCGGCAGCGCCACATCGGCCGCATAGACGCGAAAACCGGCGAGGTCAGCCTGTTCATGGTGCCGACGATGGCCTCCGCGCCGCGGCGTGGCATGATGGACTCGCAGGACCGGCTGTGGTTCGGCGAGTATCGCGCCGACCGCATCGCCATGTTCGATACCAAGACCGAGCAGTTCAAGGAGTGGAAGCTCGCCACGCCCTGGGCCTCGCCCTACGACGTCACGGTCGACCGGAACGAGGAAGCCTGGACCGGTTCGATGATCACCGATCAGGTAACAAGACTCGACATCCGGACCGGGCAATCGGTCGACTATCTGCTGCCGCGCACGACCAACATCCGGCGCGTGTACGTCGACAACTCGACCACGCCGGTGACCTTCTGGGTCGGCAGCAACCACGGCGCGTCGATCGTGAAGCTCGAGCCGCTCGACTGAATTCGCGCGCGGGACAAGTCGTATAGCTCTCCCCATGCGCGACCGGGCCCTGGTTCTTTTTTCTGGAGGACAGGATTCGACCACCTGCCTCGCGTGGGCGCTCGCGAATTTCCGCGGCGTCGAGACCATCGGTTTCCGCTATGGCCAGCGCCATGCGGTCGAGATGGATTGCCGCCCGGTGATCCTCGCCGAGGTGCGCCGGCTCTTCCCGGCGTGGGCGAACAAGCTCGGCGAGGATCACGTCCTCGATCTCGACGTCGTCCGCTCGCTCGGCGCTACTGCGATGACGCACGACATCGCGATCCGGATGACCGAGTCGGGACTTCCCAATACCTTCGTTCCGGGGCGCAACCTGCTTTTCTTCACTGCCGCCGCGGCGCTTGCCTACCGCAGGGAGATTCGAACGCTGGTCGGCGGCATGTGCGAGACGGATTTCTCCGGCTACCCCGATTGCCGCGACGACACGATCAAGGCTTTGCAGGTGGCGCTCGGGCTCGGCATGGATACGCGCTTCACGCTCGAGACGCCGCTCATGTGGATCGACAAGGCGGCGACCTTCGCGATGGCTGAGGAGCTCGGCGGCGAACCGCTGCTCGATCTGATCATCGTTCACACGCACACCTGTTACCTGGGCAGGCGCGAGCCGCACGAGTGGGGGCCGGGCTGCGGCAGGTGCCCGGCGTGCAAGCTGAGGAAGGACGGCTACGAGCGCTATCGAGCCGCGCGTCCGGTCGGCGCCGGCGCGGGACGATGACGTGCGCCGCTGCTCCCGGATTTCGTCCCACTCTCATGATCGTTGCGTCGGCGTAGCGATCTCGGCACAATTGCGGAAGGAAGACGACCCGTACCGGTTCGCGACCAAAGGAGGCGGCGATGACCACGGCACTTCTCATCATTCACGGGCTGCTGGCGGTCGCGCTATTGGGGGCGATCACGCACCAGACGGCGAGCGTGTGGTTACCCGCGCGCAAGCCTGCCGGCTCCTTTGTCGGGCGGTTCCGATCGGTGCCCGGCGCGTCGTACACCAATGCCATCATCGTCCTCTACCTGTGCACGGCCGCTCTGGGTGGAATCACGATCTATCCTGAGTTTCGACTCAGTGTGCGCCCCGCACTCGAGCAGCTGGGGCTGTGGGCGGCTCTGGGCGCCTTCGATCTGAAGGAGCATTTCACCATGATCGGTCTGGCGACGCTTCCGGCGTACTGGCATTTCTGGCGCCAACCGCTTGAAGCGCAGCACGCCCGTACCCGCGCCGCCCTCTCCGCGCTGCTTGCCTTCATCGTCTGGTGGAATTTCCTGGTCGGCCACATACTGAACGACATACGGGGGTTCGGGTCATGACAGTGCCGCGTTCGTTTCCTGTTTTTGCAATCGTGTTCTCGGTCACATATGCCATCGTTTACTCGATCGCCGTTTGGAAAAATTACGCGCTGTTCACCTACCATCCGGCGACCAACGAGTTCGGAATGGGCGTCGAAAAGCCCAAAGATGGCGGGCTTGCAATGTACTGGTACGGCTGGATGGCGACGGCGGGGATCGCGGCGTCGGTCGTGGCTCTTGTTGCCTGTTATTTGCCGCAGCGTTTGACTTCGCGCCTGTGGTCCGGCTGGTCCTGGGTAGTCCCGCTGGCTGCGTTGGCATTCTTCGTCTGGCTTCTGAAGGGCTACTTTCTGCGATGATTCCGACGGAGCGCGGCTGTCGCGGCGACTGCAAAGGAGGCGAACATCATGAAGACTAGGATTCGATCCGGCCGCTACTGCGCTCTCTTGGCACTCGCGATGGCGGTGGTCCTGCAGGATGCGT
Organism: Burkholderiales bacterium; assembly: GCA_036522335.1. Taxonomy (GTDB): domain Bacteria; phylum Pseudomonadota; class Gammaproteobacteria; order Burkholderiales; family SG8-39; genus VBDM01. The sequence goes on along the minus strand of DATDGA010000335.1, from coordinate 2,998 downwards.
GGGCGGGCGCAGAGATGCTGGGTGATCTGGATGACCATCACGACGAGGGCCCGTCCTACTTCGGCTTCGTCAAGGACGCACGCGGTGCTCCGGTTCCGGACGCGAAAGTGACCGCGAGCATCAAGAACGGCTTGACGCTGATAACCCGGACCACTGCAATCGGCATGTACAAGATCGGCGGATTGAGCAAGCAGGTTAGTCCGGACGACGTCACCATCTCGTGCGCCAAGGAAGGCTACCGGCAGACGCGGACTTTCAGGCGACCCCCGCCGAAGGCGGACGCAGGCAAGACGGTCGAAACCGAGTGCAGGCTGGAGCGCGGCTGACGACCCGCGAAGCGTTGTTCTCGAGACTTACGCGGGCCGCAACCGGCGGCATCCTGCTCTTATTCCTGCAAACCGGATCTGAGCCTGCTCGCGCGCAGGCGGTCGCTCCGACCGCTTCTTCGTCCTTTGGTGGCCGGGTCGGTTCGGCCGACGAGAGGTCGATGGAGGGCGTGCTGGTCAGTGCCCGCAGGGCAGGATCCACGATCAGCACCACCGTCGTCAGCGACCACGACGGACGCTTCGATTTTTCTCCGGCGAGTCTCGAACCAGGGCGCTACACACTCGGGATACGGGCCATCGGATACGAATTGGACGGTCCGTCGACGGTGGAGGTCGCCGCGCGGACGAAGGCGCAGTTCGAAATCAAGCTGCGCAGGGCGCGGGATCTCGCCGCCCAGCTTTCGAACACCGAATGGCTGATGAGCATGCCCGGTGGCATCGAACAGAAGCGGCCGCTCATTGAATGCATGAGCTGTCACACCTTCGAGCGCGTCGTGCGATCCCGATACGACGCCGACGGTATGCTGGCCGCGCTCAAGCGCATGGCGGGCTACGCGAATAACAGCACCATGGAGTTCGTGCAAAAGCGGGCGGTTGAGCGCAAGTTCGACGAAGAGTCGCTGCGCAAGCTGGCCGCCTATCTCGCGACCGTCAACCTGAGCAAGAGCTCGACATGGTCGTATGAGCTGAAGACACTTCCGCGGCCCAAAGGCCGCGCAACGCGCGTCGTCGTCACTGAGTACGATTTGCCGCGCAAGATGATCGCTCCCCACGACGTGCGCACGGACTCTGAAGGAAGGGTCTGGTACTCGAATTTCGTCGAAAATTTTCTCGGCAGGCTCGATCCGCGGACGGGCGCTCACGCGGAATTTGCCTACCCGATCATCAAGCCCGGGGCTCCGGCCGGAGCGCTCGCTCTGGAGGCGGACGGCGAGGGCAACTGGTGGCTTGCCGCCATGTTCCAGACCGGCCTTGTCAAGTTCGACGTGAAAACCGAAGCGTTCAGGATTTTTCGCCTCCCTCCGGACATGAATACCGACGCCTCGCAGCAGTCGATGGTGATGCCGTGGCAGTCGCAGGTCGACGGAAAGGTCTGGACCAACGAAGTGAGCAAGCAATCCATCATGCGGCTGGATCTCGCGAGCGGACAATACGAACTCATCGACCCGTTCAAGTACCTGCCCGCGGGCAGCAGCCACGCTCCCTATGGACTTGCAGCGGATTCCATGAACAATCTTTTTTTCATGGATTTCGGCGGCGAAGCGATCGGCCGCGTGGACGCGAAGACCGGGCAATCGACCCTCTACCCGACGCCAACCCAGCGCTCGCGCCCGCGCCGCACCATGATCGATTCCCGGGGCCGGGTGTGGTTCGCCGAATTCGCCGCGAACAAGGTGGCGATGTTCGACCCGAAGAGCGAAACCTTCCGGGAATGGGAGGTGCCGACGCCGCACACCTATCCCTATGACGTCTTCGTCGACAGGAACGGCGGGCTGTGGAGCGGGTCGATGTCGAGTGACCGAGTGCTGCGCTTCGACCCCGAAAGCGGAAGGTCCGTCGAGTATCTCCTTCCGCGTCAGACGAACATCCGCCGCGTATTCGTCGACGATTCAACCCGGCCGGTCACCTTCTGGGCGGGCAGCAACCACGGCGCCTCGATAGTAAAATTGGTGCCGCTCGATTAACCGGTTTTGAAATGCACGACGCGCGTCTCTGATCGGCTCTGAAAAAAGAAGGCCGCCCGCAGGCGGCCTTCTCGTTTCCGTCGTTCGCGTTCGTGCGTGCGCTCAATTCGCGAGCGGATCCGGGCGTACCTGGAACTTGTAGACCTTCGGCCGGTTCTGCGTGCCGCCCTCGTTGTGGAACACGGTGCGCGTTCCGGAGGTCGTCCACAGCCCGCGTCCCTTCCACCCGGCGCTCGGGTCGTCGATGCGTCCGTCGACGTTCTTGGTAAAGAACCCGAGCGGGTAAGGGACGCGCAGGTCGACCAGCTTGCCGTCGACGACCGCGAGCAGCGATTCGCCGCCGTTGGTCTCGGCAATCGGAACGTCCTTGCCCAGGCCCAGCGTGTTGAAGCGGTCGACCCACATGTAATACGCATGGTTGGCGCTGCCGTTCTGATCGACGCCCTTGAACTGCGGGCCGGGCATGCGGTAGAGCGTCCAGCCCTCGGGGCAGTGCTTGCCCGTCGCCGCGGCAGGTCCGTTCAGCGGGCCGCGGCATTTGCGGCGGTCGAAGCTCGCCACGTGTCCGCTCGAGAGCACTGTCCAGACGACGCCGTCCGAGGTGAGGTCGAGCCCGCGCGAGCCGTAGCCGCCGTCGGGCGGCAGGTACACCTCGACGAGCGCCGTCTCCGACGGGTTCGGGCCGGGAACGAGACGCATGATGTAGCCGGGCTGGTCGAGACGCGTAAAGCCCACGTCCATCGTCTGGCCCCAGATGGAGTCGTCGACCGGGCTCGGCTGGACGCCGTAGAACGCCGCCATGATGCGCTTGTCTTTCGTCGGATCGACCGGGTCGGTCGGGCCGACGTACGCGTCGCGCTTGCCATTGCCGTTGGTGTCGATCACAAGCGGCGTCCAACCCTGCGACTTCACCTCGTCGCCGGTCTCAAGGTACATCTTGGTGTTGAGCCAGCCGACCACGCCGCTCTGCGGTCCGCCTGCGCTGGT
>DATDGA010000334.1:0-12560 GCA_036522335.1 Burkholderiales bacterium | reverse complement strand
ATCGCGCGTTTCGCGCCGCGTGCTTTTGCTGCGTCAATCCCCCGCTGCACGGCGCCGGCGTGTCCTGCGATAACCACTTGTCCGGGGGCGTTGAAGTTGACGGCTTCGCAGACTTCGCCCTGGGCGGCTTGTGCGCAAGCGGCATCGACCGCCGCTTCGTCCAGACCCAGGATCGCCGCCATTGCGCCCCGGCCCTGCGGGACCGCCTCCTGCATCGCCTGGCCGCGCAAGCGCACCAGCGGAAGGCAGTCGGCAAAGGACATCGCCCCTCCCGCGACAAGCGCGGTGTATTCGCCGAGGCTGTGTCCGGCAAGCAGTTCCGGCTCGGCCCCACCGAGCTCGTGCCACGCGCGCCAGGCGCACATCCCCGCCACAACCATGATCGGCTGAGTGTTGACGGTGCTGTTGAGCTGTTCGGCGGGACCTTCGGCCATCAACCTGCCTACATCCTGCTTGAGGATGTCGGAAGCCTCCGCAAGCGTCTCTCGGATCGCGCGCATGTCGCCGTAGCCCGCGAGCATCCCCACCGACTGCGAACCCTGACCCGGAAAGACCATGGCGAACTTCATTCGATCACATCTCCAGCAGCACTGCACCCCAGGTGAAGCCGCCACCCACCCCTTGGAGCATGACCTTGTGTCCCAGCTTGATCCGGCCGTCGCGGATGGCGACATCCAGGGCCAAGGGCACCGAGGCCGCCGAAGTATTTCCGTGACGGTCCACGGTGACGACCAGCTTCGATGGATCGATGCCGAGCTTTCTTGCGGTCGCCTCGAGTATGCGCACGTTGGCCTGGTGCGGAATCAGCCAGTCGATATCCCCGGTTGCAAGACCGCACAATGCCAATGTCTCGCGCGCCACCTCGTCGAGCACCTTCACCGCGAACTTGAAAACCGCTTGTCCGTCCATCTGAAGGTAAGGCGAGCCGACGATCTTCCCGCCGCAGACGTTGCCCGGCACCGAAAGAATGCCGACGTAGGAGCCGTCGGCGTGCAACACGCTTCCCAGGATACCGGGCCTGGAATCGGCTTTGACAATCACCGCACCGGCGCCGTCACCGAACAATACCGCAGTGCCGCGGTCGTTCCAGTCGAGGATCCGTGAATAGACTTCGGTGCCGACGACGAGAGCGCACCGATGCTGCCCCGACCGGATCAGCTTGTCCGCGATCGCCAGCGCGTATACGAAGCCGCTGCAGACCGCCTGAATGTCGAACGCGGCGCAACCCTTCATGCCCAGCTTCGCCTGCATGATGCAAGCCGTGCTCGGAAAAATGTAGTCGGGTGTTGCCGTGGCTACGATGATGAGATCGATTTCCTGCGGGACGATGCCCGCCGCGGCAATCGCCGCGCGGCTTGCTTCCACACCGAGATCGCTGGAGGCCTGCGCAGGCTCGGCGATGTGACGCTGGCGGATACCGGTGCGGGTTCGGATCCACTCGTCGGAGGTATTCATTTGCTTGGCGAGATCGTCGTTGGTAACGATCTTCTGCGGCAAATAGCCTCCGGTACCGACGATACGCGACCAGATCATAAGGCGTCCGCCTTCGGCTCAGCCGAAGCAAATCGCAGCATCAGCCGGTGCAGCACTTCGTTGCGCACCTCCTCTGTGGCGCGTTCGATGGCCCTTTCAAACCCGAAGGCGTCGGCCGAACCGTGGCTCTTGACGACGATACCCTTCAATCCGAGCAGGGTCGCGCCGTTGAAGCGGCGCGGGTCGAGCCGCTTGCGGAACGCATGGAGCACCGGCATCACGATTACGCCCGCAAGCCGGGTCAGCATACTGCGCATGAACTCCTGGCGGATGAAGCTGCGCACCATCCGCACCATTCCCTCGGAGGCCTTGAGCATGACGTTGCCGACGAAACCGTCGCACACCACCACGTCGGCCTCCCCTTTGTAGATTCCGTCCCCCTCGATATTGCCGGTGAAGTTGAGGCCGCTTGCGCGCAACAGCTCGGCGGCCCGCTTGACGACTTCATTACCCTTGATGTCTTCTTCGCCAATGTTGAGCAGCCCGACGCTCGGGCGGTCCTTGTGCTCTACCGCCGAGACCAGCGTCGTTCCCATGATGGCGAACTGCAGCAGGTGCTCCGGCCCGCAGTCGACATTGGCGCCGAGATCGAGGACGTAGGTGCTGCCACGCATGCTGGGCAGCGCGGCGATGATCGCGGGACGGTCGATGCCGGGAAGCATCTTGAGAACGAAGCGCGAAACCGCCATCAGCGCTCCGGTGTTGCCGGCGCTCACGCAAGCATGCGCTTCGCCGCTCTTGACAAGGTCTACCGCGACGCGAATCGACGAATCCTTCTTGTTGCGCAGCGCAAGCCCCGGGGATTCGTCCATCAGCACGACTTCGCTTGCGTGGTGCACGCGCAAGCGCGGACCGGACCGGGCACCGCGCGCCTTCAGCTCCGCCTCGATGGCGTCGCGCAATCCGACCAGGACGACGTCGACGTCGGAATTGGATTTCAGGAAATTGAGTGCTGCCGGCACGGTAACGTGCGGACCACGATCGCCGCCCATGCAATCAATGGCTACGGTGATGTCCATGAAGCGCGATGCGAAGCGTCGCTGCTTCGCTCAAAGGAAGGGCCGATCCCGGCTCTGTCGGGTCACTCGCGGCAGCTGAAGCCTTACTCGCTTTTGGTCTTGACGATCTTCTTGCCGCGATAGTAACCGCTCGGGCTGATGTGGTGACGCAAATGCACTTCACCTGTGGTTGGTTCGACCGCGAGCGGTGGGTTGGTGAGAAAATCGTGGGCGCGGTGCATACCGCGCTTCGACGGCGATTTCTTGTTCTGCTGGACTGCCATATTGGAACTCCTTCAGTTCATATCACCGGATGGGGCGCGCATGCTTCATGCCGCGGTACCATCGGCAAAGCCAGGATCACCTCGTCCTCGACCAACCGTCCGACATCCATCTGCCGGGAGGCTAGGACGCGATCGACCTCGTCGTCGGCTTCGGAGATCTCGCGCAGGCTCTCGGCGAGCTGCAACTCGGCGTCGATCACAACTGGAATCGGCAGTGGATCCAGACAGCGCTGGCACACGAGCTGCACGCATCCTCTCACCGAGATCCGCAAACACGGTTTGCCGTTGTTCGCGGTTCCCCCGCTAAGGTGGTACTCCAGACCTTGGGTCGAACACCGCATTTGCGCAAGGCGCGACAACTGCTCCATGCCCGCGCATCCCCGCTTTTGCAATGCAGCACGAGCAAAGTGGAGGCCATCGATCACCTCCGCTTGCGACATAAGGGCTGCATGATATTATGTTTGCCTTTCCATGTCAAAAGAAATTCCAAGTTGTTCAGAGCGTTAGTGCACTTTCTGATCCTGATGGCGACCGCCGCAACGGTCTCGGGCCAAGTCTACAAGTGGGTGGACGAGCGCGGTGTGACTCACTATGGCGAGCGACCGCCTCAAGGCGGCAAGGCGAGCGAGGTCCCGAACCGGCTCGCATCCCCTCCGCCGGGCACCACGGGTAACCAGGGAAGCGCACCACCGAGCAATCCAAATTCCCGTCAGGGCGAGGCCCTTCCGAAAGACCAGGATTCCCGCCCTGGGACGATTCAGGCCGAAGAAGACAGGCAAGCGGCCAAGCGCCAGCAGCAATGCAATCAGCAGCGCGCGCTGCTGGCCCATTTGAAACAAAGCCCAGCCGGCTTCACGCTGAACCAAAAGGGCGAGCAAATACCTTTGGACAATTCTGAGGCCATCGCGCGGCAGGAAAAACTCGTTGCCGAGCAGTGCAGAGGTTAGCGCCATTCGAAACGTGATTCTCGAAGGCCAGACGCATGCAGCTCGTTCTCGCTTCAACCTCGCGCTATCGACGCGCCCTGCTTGAGCGGCTCGGCATTCCATTCCTGGTTGTAGATCCCGGCATAAGCGAAGGACGCCTCGCAGGCGAGGCGCCAGAGAGCATGGCGCGACGACTCGCCGAAGCCAAGGCGCGGGCGGTCGCAGGCGGCTTTCGCGACGCGCTGATCATCGGCTCGGACCAGGTCGCGGTGAGAGACGGCGAGGTGATCGGCAAACCCGGAACCCGTGAAAACGCGGTGCGCCAGCTTCGTGCCATGTCGGGCCAGGAGGCGGTATTTCATACCGCTGTTTGCGTGCACAAGACCGCCGACGGCAGCAGTCGGATCCGCAGCGTGCCATACCGCGTCACCTTTCGCGACCTCGACGATGGAACCATCGAGCGCTATCTGGCGCGGGAGCAGCCTTACGACTGCGCTGGCAGCGCAAAATCGGAAGGCCTGGGCATCGCGTTGATCGCAAGAATGGAGGGCGAGGATCCAAGCGCTCTGATCGGTTTGCCGCTGATCGCGCTCGTAGATCTGCTATGCGAGCAAGGTTTGAATGTCCTCTGAACCGAGGGGCTCACTTTACCTCCTGCCGAACGCATTGGGCGACGTCGCCCCGGATTCCGTCATAGCCGAGGCGGTGCTCGATCGCACCCGGTCGCTTGATTACCTCATAGCGGAGAATCCGAAAGCCGCCCGCGCCTTCTTGAAGCGCATCGGATCGACGCGGGCGATGCAGGGCATTCGCGTGGAACGTCTCGACCATAACACCAAGGAAAGCGATATTCCAGCTCTCCTCGAGCCCCTCCTCACCGGCAGCGATGCGGGACTCCTTTCCGAAGCAGGGTTACCGGCTGTTGCCGACCCCGGGGCAAGTCTCGTGCGGCTGGCGCACGAGCGAAACATACGCGTCGTGCCTCTGAGCGGTCCCTCGTCCCTTGTACTAGCGCTCGCCGCCTCCGGCCTCGACGGACAGCGCTTTGCGTTTCACGGTTACATGCCGATCGAGCAAGCCGATCTGATGTCCGCCTTGAAGGAACTTGAGCGCCAGTCGAGGCGCTTGAGGCAGACTCAAATATTCATCGAGACCCCCTACCGCAACGACCGGACTCTGGCGGCGGTTCTCCGCATCCTGGATCCCGGCACGCTGGTCTGCGTCGCGGCGGACCTCACCTTGCCGTCCGAGTCGGTGCGTACCCGGCAGGTAGGCGCATGGCGGGAAGAACCGCCCGCGCTCAAGGGACGACCCACGGTATTCCTGTTCCTGGCGTAGCTTGCCTCGCGCCAGGTCCTGGCCACCCGCCCGGTTTCGTTCGATCTACCGAACGTTGAGCTGCCCTTGCGCCAGCACTTTGGCAATCGCACTTGCCATTGCCGCACCGAAGCGCTTGGCGAATCGCTCGGCGATATTCTCTCGTCTGGTGTAGTCGACGATATCCTCGGCCTTGATCACTTCGCGTGCCACAAAATCGACGCTGCCGAAGCCGTCCGAGAGCCCAAGCTCGATGCTCTTCGCGCCCGTCCACAGCAGGCCGGAGAAGATATCGGGGCTCTCCCTGAGCCGTTTCCCTCGCCCTTTTCTCACCACCTCGATGAACTGCTTGTGAATTTCATCGAGCAACGATTGGGCGTGCCGCTTCTGCTTCTCGTCGACCGGCGAAAACGGATCGAGAAAGGCCTTGTTCTCGCCCGACACGAGCACGCGCCGCTCCACGCCGAGCTTTTCCATGGTGCCGGTGAAACCCCAGCCGTCCATGATTACCCCGATCGACCCGATGATGCTTGCCTTGTCCACGTAAATCTTGTCCGCGGCAGCGGCGATGTAGTAGCCGCCCGAGGCGCAGATGTCCTCGACCACGACGTACATGGGAATATTCGGATAGATGCCGCGCAGCCGGCGGATCTCGTCGTAGATGATCCCGGCCTGCACGGGGCTGCCGCCGGGCGAGTTGATGCGCAGAACTATGCCCTGGGTGTTCTTGTCCTTGAACGCAAGTTGCAAGGATTCGGTGATCCGGTCGGCGCTCGCGTCGCCCTTTGGGTCGATCACCCCCACCACGTCGATCAGAGAAGTGTGCTTGCCCGAGGTGAGGCCGTCCTGCCCGTGCCAGTCGAGTGCTACCAGCAGCAGAATGGTGAGATAGGCGAAGCCGAGCAGCTTGAAGAAGATACCCCAGCGGCGCGAGCGACGCTGTTCTTTCAGCGAAGCCGTCGCCAGCTTTTCGATGACATTGCGTTCCCAATCAACTTCGGCCATGACGATAACCCTTCAGGATGACGCAACCGTTCTCTTCTTCGACGGGCACCGATACGAGACCTTCCTCGAAGCAGGGGCCGCGAATGCATTTGCCCGTATCGGGCGCGTAGGTCGCGCCGTGAGTCGAGCATATCAAAAGCGCCCCCCCGATATCAAAGAACTTTCCGGGCATCCAATCGAGTTCCATGGGCATGTGCGCGCACCGGTTGAGGTACGCGTAGACCCGCCCCCGGTAGCGCACGGCAAATGCCGGCTCGGACCTGCCGTCGACTTCGACCTCGAAGCGCACTCCGTCTCCCGATTCCGGGAGATCGGTACTCGAGCAAATTACGCGTTCTGCTCCAGCCATACGGTCAACTCGTCCGTGCTTTCCACGCAAGCAAGCGGCGCAAGGGCGATCAGGTCGCTCTTGGGGTGCGCCCCGTAACTCACCCCGATCGCGCCGACCCCTGCGGCAGCGGCCATCCGTAGGTCGTGCACCGTGTCCCCGATCATAAGGGTTTTCATCGACTCCACGCCGAGCTCCTCCATGAGCTCGCAAAGCATATCGGGAGCCGGCTTCGATGCGCACTGATCGGCGCAGCGCGAAGCGGCGAAAAAAGGCTGCAAACCGCTATGATCGAGCGCGCGTGCTAGACCCGCACGGCTTTTCCCGGTGGCGATCGCCAGAAGGTGGCCGCGATCCCGAAGGCCGGCAAGCATCGCCCGGGTTCCAGGAAATAACGGGATTTCCGGATCGCGCGCGAGAAAATGCCTGCGGTACGATTCCACCACCCTGCCGTAGTCGTCCGGGGGCAACCCCGGAATGGCGTACGACAACGCGTCCTTCAATCCCAGGCCTATGACGTGGCTCGCTCGCGCCTCGTCGGGCACGGGGAGCCTCAGTTCGCGACAGGCGGCCTGAATGCAGGCGACGATCGCACTTGCCGAATCGATCAAGGTGCCGTCCCAGTCGAATACCAGCAAGGGGTAACGCATCAGCCTTCCAGGGAGTCGAGAAAGTGCGACAGGTCTTCCGGAAGGGGCGCATGCAATTTCAGCGCATCCCCGGAAAGCGGGTGCAAGAACTCCAGCTCCCCGGCGTGCAGGAACATGCGTTTCAGGCCCTGTCTCGCCAAAGCCCGGTTGAGCTCGAAGTCACCGTACTTGTCGTCACCCGCGATCGGAAACCCGAGATGGGCGAGATGGACGCGGATCTGGTGGGTACGGCCGGTCAGCAACTCGGCCGAAAGCAGCGTGTAGTCGCGGAAGCCCTTCTTCTTCCGGAAAACCGTCGCCGACTCCTTGCCCTCGCGGTCGACGCTTACGCGCCGTTCTCCGGAATGGGTAAGAAATTTTCTCAGGGGCAGGCTGACATGTTGCTTGTCGTTGCGCCAGTTTCCCTTCACCAGGACCAGGTATTCCTTTTTCACCTGGCCTTCGCGCAGCGCGGCGTGCAACGAGGTCAGCGCCGAGCGTTTCTTGGCGAGGATGAGCAGTCCCGAGGTTTCGCGATCGAGCCGGTGCGCAAGCTCCAGGAACCTGAGTTCCGGCCTCCCGGCGCGCATCTGCTCGATGGCCCCGAAGCTGATGCCGCTGCCACCGTGCACGGCGGTGCCGGCCGGCTTGTTCACCACCAGCAGCGCCTCGTCCTCATGGACCACCGGCAGATGCAGTGGCGGCGCGATCTTCTCCCCGTCGCGGCGGGCCAGGCGCATCGGCGGAATCCGCACCCGGTCGCCCGGCTGCAGGCGGTAGGTCGCGTCGACGCGGCGGCTGTTGACCCTCACCTGGCCGGTGCGCAGGATGCGATAGACGTGACTGCGCGGCACCCCCTTGCACATTCGCATGAGGAAGTTGTCGACGCGCTGGCCTTCGCTCGCGCTATCGACCTCGACCGCGGCGGCATTGCTTAAATCCTTCATTTTGTTTATGATCTGCCCGCTGCTTACGTTGCGGGACGGCTGCTTGTACATGCGAAGGTGCGATTTTTTGCCCCCAGACAAGACTGGCTACCCTGTCCCCGGTTCCGACGCTGCCAACGGCAAGGTCCGTATTGACCAGCGCATGAACCCGAAGCCGGCAAAGGCGGTTGGTTATCCAACCAGTGATAGTAATAGAACAGCGCGCCAACAGCATATCGGCAGAATCAGTGGTTCCTGCAGAGCAGCGACCCGATCCGACAAGCCAACTTACCGCGTTCTCATGATCAACATATCGATGATGCGAAGCCAGCCTGCAAATTAGGCGCTTGGTTTGTCCTGCCCGTGCGCGCGGGAGAATGAAACAATGAAGCGCATGCTTTTCAATGCGACACAGGCCGAGGAACTCCGTGTCGCGATCGTCGAAGGTCAGAAACTCATAGACCTCGACATCGAGTCGGCCGCGAAGGAACAAAGAAAAAGCAACATCTACAAGGGTGTCATCACGCGGGTCGAGCCCAGCCTCGAAGCCGCGTTCATAGAATACGGCACCGAGCGTCACGGATTCCTCCCCTTCAAGGAAGTCGCGCGGCAGTATTTCAAGCCGGGCGTCGACGTCGGCCGCGCCCGCATCCAGGATGCGCTGTCCGAAGGCCAGGAGTTGATCGTCCAGGTCGAGAAGGACGAGCGCGGCAACAAGGGCGCCGCGCTCACCACCTTCATCAGCCTCGCCGGTCGCTACCTGGTGCTGATGCCGAACAACCCGCGTGGCGGCGGCGTTTCCCGCCGCGTCGAGGGCGAGGACCGCGACGAGCTGCGCGAGATCATGGACAAGCTCGACGTTCCCGCCGGCATGAGCATCATCGGCCGCACGGCGGGAATCAGCCGCTCCTACGAGGAGCTGCAGTGGGATCTCACCTACCTCCTCAAGCTCTGGGGCAAGATCGTCGAGGCGACCGAGGCGGTGCGCGACGAGGCCGGCAAGCTCCTCAATCCGGCGCCTTTCCTCATCTATCAGGAAGGCAGCCTCGTCATCCGCGCCATCCGCGACTACTTCCAGCCGGACATCGGAGAAATCCTGATCGACACCGATCCGATCTACGAGCAAACCGTGGCGTTCATGAGCAACGTCATGCCCGACAACGTCGGCCGCGTGAAGCGCTACCACGACGACGTGCCGCTGTTCTCGCGCTTCCAGATCGAGCACCAGATCGAGACCGCCTACTCGCGGCAAGTATCGTTGCCGTCAGGTGGCGCGGTCGTGATCGACCATACCGAGGCCCTCGTCTCGATCGACGTCAACTCGGCGCGCGCCACGAAGGGGCACGACATCGAGCAGACTGCGTACAACACCAACGCCGAGGCTGCCGACGAGATCGCCCGCCAGCTGCGCCTGCGCGACCTCGGCGGCCTCATCGTCATCGACTTCATCGACATGGAGAACCAGCGCAATCAGCGCGAGGTGGAGAATCGCCTGCGCGAGGCTCTTCGCTACGACCGCGCGCGGGTGCAGATGGGCAAGATCTCGCGCTTCGGGCTGATGGAGCTGTCGCGCCAGCGGCTGCGCCCCTCGCTCGGCGAAGGCAGCAACATCACCTGCCCCCGCTGTAATGGGACTGGCCACATCCGCGGCACGGAGTCCACCGCGCTCCATATCCTGCGCATCATCCAGGAAGAGGCGATGAAGGAAAACAGCGCCGCAGTACACGCCCAGGTGCCGGTAGACGTCGCCACATTCCTGTTGAACGAGAAGCGCGCCGACATCCACTCGATCGAAGCGCGGCAGAAGGTCAACGTAGTGCTGATCCCCAACACCAACCTGGAAACACCCAACTACAAGGTGGAGCGGCTGCGCCACGACGATCTCAATCAGGCCGAAGCCCTTCCCGCAAGCTACAACCTGGTGACCGCTCCCACCGAGGAGCAGGCTCAAGTACCCGTCGCTCAAGAGACACGGACGCAGCGCCCGCAGGCCGCCGTGCAGGGGGTTACGCCCGAGCGGCCTGCGCCGGTTAGCGCACAGCAACCGAAGCCCCAGGTGCCGCGCCCGACCGTCCAGCAACCGGGCCTCATCGATCGCATCATCGCTTGGTTCAAGGGCGAAAGCACGTCTCCTGCTGCCCCGCAACCCGCAGCAGCGCCACACCGGGAGCACATGCCTCGGCCAGAACGTGGCGATCGCGATCGTGGCAACCGCGACCGCGGCGACCGCGACCGCTTTCGGGGGCGCGGTGAGCGCCCGGGCCAGCGTCAAGGGCGCAGCGAAACGCGCGACCAGCGCGGTGAACGGCCGCAACGGCAGGACCGTCAAGACCGCAACTCGCGCCCTGAACGCCCATTCGGGGAGCAAAGGCCGCCGCGCGGCGACCGTCCCGAACAGCGGCAGGAACGCGCACCTGGCGAGCGGCTCGATTCGCGGGAGCAGCGTCCGCAGGAACCCGTACGCGCGCCTGCACTCCAAGGGGGACCCGACCAGCGCGACGGCGGACGGCGTCGCCGACGCGGAGGCCGCGACCGCGGCGAACGTGGCGAGCGCCAGGGAAATCCGCAAGGAACCCCGCGTGGCGAGGAACACCATCCCGTGATGCCGGCTGCGACACCTGCTGCAGTGGAGGAATCTTCACCACTTCCTGCTACCACGCCGCAGAGGCACGAGCCCGTGCACGAACCCGCGATGGCGGAACCGGCGCCGCAATATCAATCCGCCCCTGCGGCGCCCACGGAACGAGCGGTCGTCGCACCCGCACCGCGCGAGCCGGACCCGGCAGAAATCGAGCGCGCGCTCAGGGAAAGCGGCCTGGAGCTGGTCCAAACGCGTTCGGGCGCCACGGTCGTATCAACAATAGATTCAGAGCCGAAATTCGCGCCGGCCAAGCGGGACCGCCGTCCACCCCCGCCCGACATCGACGAGCCCTTGGTTCAGGTGGAAACGGCGCACGAATCCCCGACTCCGAAGGACTGAGCTTGCATATGCGCCGCCTCGGACAGTACTGCCACGAGGCGGCCTCGAAGATTCGAACTGTCGTCGAGAAGCGTCAGCGCAAGGCCGAATCCTTTTGCAGGGATTCCAGCAGACCTCGCACCGCATCCTCGAGCATATCGAGCACGCGCTCGAATCCTCGAGGCCCGCCGTAGTAGGGATCCGGCACCTCCTGTTCCTTGAAACGCCGCGCGTAGGACATCATCAATTTCAGCCTGTGCGCGGCCGAGGGCTGCGCCAAGCGCGAAAGAATCGAGTGGTGGTCCCAGTCCATGGCGAGGATCAGGTCGAAGCGGTCGAAGTCGGCCTGTTCGAACACGCGCCCGCGCAAGTCGGCGAGGTCGTAGCCACGCTTCGCCGCCGCCGCCTGCGCTCGATGATCGGGCGGCTTACCGACGTGATAGCCGTGCGTGCCCGCCGAGTCGGCGAGGACCGTTTGCGCCATGCCCGCGTCGGCCGCGAGCTTTCGAAAAATCGCCTCCGCCGTAGGCGAACGGCAGATATTCCCCGTGCACACGAACAGCACACTGAACTTGATGCTCGACATCGCTAGCGGTCGCGTTCAATAGATTCGGCTGTTCATCTAGCTGAGCACCCTGGCGGATTCCTCCGACGAGGCGCCAAAAAAGCTTCGTTTGAGATCGGCCAGGCGGTCGCGCGCCTCTGCTGCTTTTTCGAACTCGAGATTGCGGGCGTGGTCGAGCATCTGTTTTTCCAGCCGCTTGATTTCCCGGGCGAGCTGCCTTTCGGACATCGACTCGTAGCGCGCCTGTTCCTGCGCCGCCTTCAACTGCAGCTGCACGTCCTGGACGTCGCGCGCGCCTTCGATCATGTCGCGCACCGTCTTGGAAATTCCGATCGGAGTGATGCCGCGCTTGGAGTTGAATTCGACTTGTTTCGTACGCCGGCGGTCGGTCTCCTCGATCGCCCGTTTCATCGAATCGGTGACGCGATCGGCGTAGAGGATGGCCATGCCGTTCAAGTGACGCGCTGCGCGGCCGATCGTCTGGATGAGCGAACGTTCGGAACGGAGAAACCCTTCCTTGTCGGCGTCGAGAATCGCCACCAGCGAGACTTCGGGCAGATCCAGGCCCTCGCGCAGCAGGTTGATGCCGACCAGCACGTCGAACTCGCCCAGGCGCAGATCACGGATGATCTCGACCCGCTCGACCGTCTCGACCTCGGAGTGCAGATAGCGCACTTTCACACCATGCTCGGCGAGGTAGTCGGTGAGTTCCTCGGCCATGCGCTTGGTCAGCGTCGTCACCAGCACGCGCTCCTTGCGCGCCACCCGCAGGTTGATCTCGCCGAGCAGGTCGTCCACCTGGGTCGATGCGGGCCTCACTTCGAGCAGCGGGTCCACCAGGCCCGTGGGCCGCACGACCTGCTCCACTATTTGTCCCGAGGTCTTTCTTTCGTATTCTGCGGGAGTCGCAGAAACGAAGACGATCTGCCTCATTACCCGCTCGAATTCTTCGAACTTGAGCGGCCGGTTGTCCAGCGCCGAGGGCAGGCGAAAACCGTAGTCGACGAGATTTTCCTTGCGCGAGCGGTCGCCCTTGTACATGCCACCCAGCTGACCGATGGTGACGTGCGACTCGTCGATGAACATCAAC
>DATDGA010000333.1:0-2298 GCA_036522335.1 Burkholderiales bacterium | reverse complement strand
GGAACCTCTGATTAATTCCCTCTCCCCCCGGGAGAGCAACTGTGTCTACCCGACGGCGTTTAGAGATTGCCATGGCGTATTGGTCCTTAGCATCGCGTTGAGAATGGTCAGAAGCTTTCGCATGCAGGCGATGATCGCGACTTTGGGCGCCTTCCCATTCGCCCGAAGGCGCGCGTGGAAAGCGCGGATCGCCGGATTGCAACGAATCGCCGAGAGCGTTGCCATGTATAGCGTCGTACGAACGGCCGCGCGCCCACCCCAGATATGGCGCTTGCCCCGGAGGGTGCCCGAGTCGCAATTGAGGGGTGCGACTCCGACCAACGCCGCAATCGCTCGCCGGTTGAGGGTCCCGAGCTCCGGCAGACTCGCCAGCAGCGTCACCGAGAGGACCGGTCCCGCCCCCGGAAGGCTGCGGATAATTTCATCCTTCAGGGAAAACGCGGCATTGCCCGCAATGGCGCTTCGCAACTCTCCATCAACGTCCGTCAAGCGCTTCTCCAGGAACGCGATGTGGGCACGGATATCACGGCGCACGCGCTTGGCGGCCTCGGGTTCTCGGTTCCTCTCCCCGGTGAGCATCTCAACAATCTGGCGCCGGCGCGTGAGGAGCGCTTCGAGTTCGCGGGTTTCCTCATCCTTCAGTGGCCGCACCGCCGGCTTTAAGGTCTCGCCCAAACGTGCGAGCACTCGCGCATCGATTCGATCGGTCTTCGCGAGTGCCCCGGTGGCGCGGGCGAAGGCGCGCGCTTGGCGGGGATTCACGATCACCACCGGGAGTCCGACACTCGCGAGCGTTGCGACCACCCCCGCCTCAAAGCCGCCCGTCGCCTCAAGCACGATGAGGGCAGGAGCCAGACGCCGCAGTTCTTCCGTGAGTGTCTTTAAGCCCGTCTCATTGCGCTCAACCTGCCACGCGCGCTCCTCGGGCAGTACCGCCACATCGAGTTTCTCTTTGGCTACATCAATACCGACAAAACATCCTGACATGGTTTCGCTCCGATACCCGGCCTTGCGCGATACGGGCTTCTCGCCCTCGCAACTGTTCGGGTTGTGGGATAGAGAAGAGCGCGACGATCCAAGCTCTCCCGCGGGCTTCGATGCCCTAGGGTTAGGACGATCTATCGCGCCCGAACCGTTACTATGTATCACGGGTTGAGACATACAAGGGTTGGGAGAGGGGCGGCGGTGCAAGAAATCGCGCTGTTCCCTCACCATCCGAGAAGGGTGGGGATGAAGGAGACGCGGTACGGTATTCTGATTTTGCTGGGCGCATCATCGCGCGACACGACGAGAAATTGAGATCTCTAACGTGAGTCGCGTCAAATCGGTCTACGTCTGCAACGACTGCGGCGCGCAAACGCCGAAGTGGGCGGGACAGTGCCCGTCGTGCGGTTCGTGGAACGCGCTGATGGAGACTGCGCTTGCCGCGCCGGCGTCGCGCGGGCGGCGCGGCAATGTGGCGGCGGCGAGCACGTCGGCGCAGTCGCTCGGCGGCATCAGGCCGGAGGGCATTACTCGTCTCGGAACGGGTGTTGCCGAGCTCGATCGCGTTCTGGGCGGTGGTCTGGTGCCGGGTTCGGTCGTGCTGATCGGCGGCGATCCCGGTATCGGCAAGTCAACCTTGCTCACGCAAACGATGGCGGAGATCGGGCGTAGCGCGCGCGTGCTGTACGTCAGCGGGGAAGAATCGGCGGATCAGATCGCGCTGCGCGCGCAGCGCCTCGGCGTGCTCGGCCCGCGGGTCGGCGCTGCCGCCGAGCGACTGCGGGTGCTGACCGAAAATCGCGTGGAGGACGTCATCGCGTGCGCGCGGTTGGAGCATCCGCAAGTCATCGTGCTCGACTCCATCCAAACGGTTTACACCGATACCTTGCAGTCCGCGCCGGGCAGCGTCGCGCAAGTGCGCGAATCGGCCGCGCAACTCGTGCGCTACGCCAAGAGCACGGGAACCGCGCTCTTTCTCGTCGGGCACGTTACGAAGGAAGGCACGCTTGCCGGCCCGCGCGTGCTGGAGCATATGGTGGACGCGGTGCTCTATTTCGAGGGCGACACCGGCAGCCAGTTTCGCATCGTGCGCGCTATCAAAAATCGCTTCGGCGCGGTGAACGAGATCGGCGTGTTCGTGATGACGGATACCGGATTGCGCGAGGTCGGCAATCCGTCGGCGATGTTCCTGAGTCGCCAAGGCGACGCGATTCCCGGGAGTGTCGTGCTCGCGACGCAAGAAGGCACGCGGCCGTTGTTGGTCGAAGTACAGGCGCTGGTTGACGCGAGCCATCTGGCGAACCCGCGGCGTGT
>DATDGA010000332.1:0-1722 GCA_036522335.1 Burkholderiales bacterium | reverse complement strand
CTGGTCGGGCTCGCGGCGATCTCGATCCACGGCTGGGACGGCCGTGCGATCGCCGTCCAGTGCCGGCCGTCGAGCAGCTCCACGCGAACCAGCACGTCCGTGATCGTCAGTTGAAGCCCCACGAACTCGATGCGCTTGCCCGCGAACCCGCCGGGCCCGGCGTCAATCGAGCGGCGCTCGAGCAGGGAGTCCGCCATCTCCTGAACGATGGGTTCCTGGAGATTCCGCACATCCCCTGGAATGGTGAGCACGACCGGCAGGCGCATGCCCGCCAGCACCGGCGTGCGCCACAGCACGCTGAAGCGGCCGGGCGCGGTCTCCTTCAGCTCGAGATAGGCCGGGCGGGCTTCGTGGGCCCACGTCGACCGGGGAACGAGCAGACCGGTCAGCAACAGAGCGACACCGACCAGGCCGAGACGCGTCGCCACTCTTCTCACCGCGACCGCTCGTTCGAGGGAGCGCTTGCGTGTGCCGATGGCTGGTCCGGCGGGGCGGGCAGGAACACGGTGTACTTCGCCCGCATGGCGTCGTAGGACTTCTGCCAGCCCTGTTGCTTCTGATCGGTGAGCCAAGCCGTCTTCACGTCCGGCTCGATTTCCTCGAAGGCCGGCACCCTCCCGGGTATGACCGAGTGCACGAACACCAGATGCCAGCCATAGCCCGACTCGACCGGTCCCTGCCACGAGCCGGGTGCCAGCCCGGAGACGGCTTGCGCGAATGCTGGTCCGAATTCCTTGGCGAGCTGCTCGGGCGTGCGGTCTGCGTAGTAGTCCTGGAGCATGAATGGATCAGCAAGCGATGCGGCGACCTTTGAGTCTTCGGGCTGGCCGCCGAGCCGGGTCAGCGCCTGCACCGCGTCAGCATGCGCGCGCCCACCACGACGGTCGGGAGAAAAGTAGACGTGACGGAAGCTCAGGCGGGCCGGCTGCGCGAACGTGTCGGGGTGCTTCTCGTACCAGGCCTTCAGCTCGGCCGTCGTGGGCGGGGAAGCGCCCGCGACGTCCTCGGCCAGGAACCGCATCTTCTGCGCCATGCGCCGCTTGACGATGGTGTCGTCCCGGTCCAACCCCATTGCCAGTCCCTCGCGGTAGAGCACCTCCTCCTGGATCTTGCTCTCGACCAGGCGGGCGAGCTCCTCGGGGGTCGGCGGGCGGCGCCACTGCGACTGGAACAGCAGATCGAGCTGGCGCAGGTCGTCGAGGGTGAGCTGGATCTGCCTCGAGGGCGCGGGCCCGCCGCGGCCGAGCTCGAGGTAGTGGTTCACCGTGAACAGCGTCACTCCGAGGAGGAGGAAATGCAGGAGCGGCTCGCGGAGCAGGCGCTTCAGGAGGGGCTGGTCGGAATTGCTACTTGCCACGGGGCGCATTGCGCAGGGAGACGAGCGCCACTTGGGCCTCCGCGCTTGGGCAGCGCTCGAGATACGCTACGATCGCACCGCGCGTCCCGGAATCCATGGCCATGCTCGACCTGAGCAGGGCGACGTAGTCGGCAGCGGCATCCCAGCCGGGAATGGTCGACTCACCGCAACGAGTTGAGCTCTGCCACCGCGGGAATGAGCTCATAGTTGACGAACCCAAACTCGTTGCTGCGAGCGCCCATGTACTTGCCACCCACCTTGTACACCGACATCTCAATCGGCGTACCGACGAGAGCCATGACGATCTTCCCGTCGTTGATGTAGTACGCCCCGGCATCGCCCAGACTGCTCTTGAGGGTGGCGTC
>DATDGA010000331.1:0-7047 GCA_036522335.1 Burkholderiales bacterium | reverse complement strand
CGGCAGCAGCGCCGAAGTGCCCGACGCGTGCGCAGCCGTCTCCGGAGCGAACACGCCCTCGATGCGGCCCTTGCCGAACGAATCCTTGTCCTTGGAAAAGCGCTTGGCGAGGTTGTAGCTCATGAAGGAGGCTGCGATCGCGCCGCCCGGGGTGATGCCGAGCCAGCAGCCGATCGCCGACGAGCGCAACAGCGTCACCCAGTAGCGCGGCATTTCCTTCCACACTTTGAGCACCACGCGCAGGCTGATGCTGGCGGCATGGCCGCGCAGCGCGAGGCGCTCCTCCATCGTCAGCAGGATTTCGCTGATCCCGAATATCCCGATCACCGCCACCAGGAAGTTGATGCCGCGCAGGAGATTGTCCGAGCCGAAGGTCATGCGCAACTGGCCGGAGACCGTGTCCATGCCGACGCCGGCGAGCAGCAGGCCGAGCGCCATGGAAATGACGGTCTTGTGCTTCTCCTCGCGCCCGAGACCGATGAAGGAGCAGAAGGTGAGGAGATAGACCGCGAAGAACTCCGGCGGCCCGAATCTCAATGCAAAGGAGGCGATGCCGGGCGCGAGGAAGGTGATCAGCAGCACCGCGACCAGCGAGCCGATGAAGGACGACGTGAACGCCGCGGTCAGCGCTTCCGCCGCTCTTCCCTGCTGTGCCATCGGATAGCCGTCGAAGGTGGTGGCCACCGACCACGCCTCGCCCGGGATGTTGAACAGGATCGAGGTGATCGCGCCGCCGAAGAGGGCTCCCCAGTAGATGCAGGAAAGCATCACGATCGCGGAGGTCGGATCCATGGTGAAGGTGAGCGGCAGGAGGATCGCGACGCCGTTGGGGCCGCCCAGTCCCGGCAGCACGCCGACGAAAATGCCGAGAATCAAGCCGACCATCATGAGCGCGAGCGTCTTCCAGGTCAGCAGGACGCTGAAGCCGTATATCAGTAGGCCGAAAGCTTCCACGTTCCTTCCCTAGTGGCCGAACAGGGCTTCGAGCGGCCCTTTCGGCATGATGACGTCGAACGCGATCTCGAAGGTGACGAACATGACGATCGAGAAGAGGAACGCGGTGAGCAGCGACTTCCAGACGGCAAGGCGTCCCACGAGCACCATGAAGCCTGCGATCAGCAGGAAGCTCGCCACGTAGAGCCCGAGCCATTGCGTAAAGAGGCAAAACGCCAGAGTCGGAAAGAATACCTGCAGCACGCGTCGCAGTTGCGCGCGCGTGACGAAGGTGTCGCTCGAAGCCCTTCGCGCGACGAATTCTTTCGCGAGACCCCAGACGCAGGCGCCGGCGAGGACGACCGAAAGATAGAACGGGAAGTAGCCGGCCTGCGGGCCGGTCGCATCCCATCCCATGCCGGTGCGCCAGTTGTCGAACGCGAGCAGCCCGGCGAGCGCGAGCAGCAGAAGCGAGACGACGATTTCGACGGTGCGATGGCTGGTCACCGCCGGCGAGTCGCTCGCCGGCGCGGTTGGGTCTTCGACGACGATTTCGTCTTTTGCCACTGGGTCAGGAAATGAGAGGAACCGTCCCTCGTGCTCCCCTAAGTACGTGTTTCAGTCATTCTGAAACAGCCGCTCAGTTGGCGACGAATCCCGCTTCGGTCATCAGATTTTTGTTGAGCGCGTCGTCCTCTTCCAGGAACTTCAGCATGTCCTTGCCCGTGAGGAAAACCGGCTTCAACGCCTGCTTCTCCATGTAGTCCTTGTATTCGGCGGTCTTCGTCAGCTTCTCGAACAGATCGACGTAGAACGCCGTCTGGTCGGGTGCCATCTTGCCGGGGAGGAACATGGCGCGCAGCATCAGGTACTGCACATCGACGCCTTCGTCCTTGCAGGTCGGGATGTCGTTCCACGACATCGTGTCGGTGACCTTGGTCTTGTACTGGATGCGCTCCTTGTCGAACACGCACAGCGCACGCACCTGGCCGGCGCGCCACACTTCCAGGTTCTCGGAAGGATTGTTGACGTTCGACTGCGTGTGGTTGCCGACGAGCTGGGTCGCGGCCTCGCCGCCCGATTTGTAGGGCAGGTAGGCGAACTTCGTCCCGGTCTTCTTCTCGAGGAAGACGGTGAGGACGTGGTCCTCGCGCTTGGAACCCGTGCCGCCCATCTTGAACTGCGGATTGGCGGTCTTTGCGGCGGCGATGAATTCCTTCACGTTCTTGTAGGGCAGGGTGGTGTTGTCCCACAGCACGAACTGGTCGAGCGCGATGACCGACACCGGTGTGAGTTCGCGCCAGTTGAACGGGATCTTGGCCGACAGCGGCAGCATGTAGATGAGCGAATAGGCGATCAGCACCCTGTGGGGATCGCCCGAGCCGCTCTTCATGTAGATCAGCGCTTCTGCGCCCGACGCGCCGCCTTTCAGCGACACGACCATCGGCTGCTTCATCAGATTGTTCTTCTGGATGGCGGCCTGCATCATCCGCGCCATCTGATCGGAAGCGCCGCCCGCGCCGGCGGCGACCACGATTTCCACCGGCTTGTTCGGTTCCCAAGCGACAGCGGGCGCAGCCGTCAGCGCGAACACCGAAACCCCAAGCGTGCCCCATTTAGTGATTTTCATGATACCTCCTCAAAAAAGCCCCGCGCTTATTTGTCCAACAGATCCGCGGATGCCGAAAAAAGTCAGGCCGCCTTGCGCGGGGCCGCCCGCGCGCTCTCGGCAAGGTGATCGAGCGCCGCGAGCACTCCGCCTTTTTTGTGCGGAACGTTCGCCAGCGCCAGGCCCATCTCCACGCCGGCCAGCGTGCCGGCGAGCGTCAGATCGTTGAAGTCGCCGAGGTGCCCGATCCGGAAGACTTTTCCCGCGAGTTTCCCCAGACCGGTTCCGAGCGACATGTCGTAGGCTTCGAGAATGATCTTGCGCAGCGCGTCGGCGTCGTGGCCGGCGGGCGTCAATACCGCGGTAAGCGAGTTCGAATACTCCTCGGGCACGGCGCACAGGACCTCCAACCCCCAGGCGCGCACCGCGCGCCGCGTGCTTTCCGCGTGGCGCGCATGGCGGGCAAATACGTTCGGCAACCCCTCATTCCGGAGCATCTGCAGGGATTCGCGCAGGCCGTAGAGCAGGTTGGTCGCCGGCGTATAGGGGAAATATCCCGTCTTGTTGTTGGAAAGCATCTCCTCCCAGTTCCAGTAGGCGCGCGGCAGCCTCGCCGACTCCGAAGCCTTGCGCGCTTTTTCGCTGACGCAGTTGAAGGAGAGGCCGGGCGGCAGCATCAGGCCCTTCTGCGATCCGGCGACGGTGACGTCCACGCCCCATTCGTCGTGGCGGTAATCGATCGAGGCGAGCGAGGAAATCGTGTCGACCATGTAGAGCGCGGGATGGTTCGCGGCGTCGATTGCGCGGCGTACAGGCCCGATGCGGCTCGTGACTCCGGTCGAAGTCTCGTTGTGCACGACGCAAACGGCCTTGATCCGGTGTTCGCGGTCTTCTTTCAGCTTGGCCTCGACCGCCGCCGGATCGACGCCGCGGCGCCAGTCGGTGGGAACGAGATCGACCGAAATACCGAGCCGCGTGGCCATCTTGTTCCACAGCGATGCAAAATGCCCGGTCTCGAACATGAGAACGCGATCGCCGGCCGAAAGGGTGTTGACGAGCGCCGCTTCCCAGGCGCCCGTGCCCGAGGCCGGATAGATCACCACGGGCTGCCGAGTCTGGAATACGGTTTTCAGGCCCTCGAGAATCTCGAGAGTCATACGGCCGAATTCCGGACCGCGATGGTCCATGGTGGCGCTGTCGATCGCGCGCAGCACACGGTCCGGAACGTTGGTCGGCCCGGGAATTTGAAGGAAATGGCGTCCGCTCCTATGGGGCATGACGTGCTCGCTTATCGTGGACGGACGGCTAGTTTATCGGAAAAGCGCCCCGCCTCCATGACTTGGCTCAAGGCTGCGGTATCATGGTGCAACGCGATTTGTTTCGCATCCGAGGGAAATCCCATGGCTCTTGCCATCGACATCGTCTCCGACGTGGTCTGCCCCTGGTGCTACATCGGCAAGCGCCGGCTGGAAGCGGCGCTCACGCTGTATCGCGAGCGCGGCGCGCCGGAACCGCAGATCGCCTACCACCCCTTCGAGCTGAATCCTGACATTCCGCGCGAAGGTATTGCCCGCGCCGACTACATTGCGAAGAAGTTCGGTGCGCGCGGCTACAGCGCTCACGATCGCCTGGTGCAGGCGGGCACGCCGCTGGGCATTGCCTTTGCCTTCGACAAGATAGCGCGCCAGCCCAACACGCTTGCCGCTCACGCGCTGATCGAGTGCGCGCGCCGGCACGGGGTTCAGCCGGCGATGAAGGAGGCGTTGATGAAGGCCTTCTTCGTCGACGGCCTCGACCTCACCAATACGCAGACTCTGGTCCGCGTCGCGGAGCAGGCGGGTCTGGCCCGCAAGGAGGCCGAAGCCGCCATCAGCGACGAAGAACTGCGCCGCGCGGTCGCCGAGGAGGAGGACAAGGCGCGGCAGATGGGCGTGCAGGGCGTGCCTTTCTTCATCTTCAACAATCGGCTCGTGGTCGAAGGCGCGCAGCCGCCCGAAGTGCTGCTCGAGGCGATGCTCGAAGCCGAGAAGGAATCCGCTGCCGCGTGACGCATGGACCGCGCGCCTTCGACGGTCTCCACCGTTTCATTTCATCCGCGCTCAGGCGATAGCGCGCTCGCGGCGCGCTTGAGGCGCGAGTTGGAAGGTGAGGTTCTTTTCGACGCCGCAAGCCGCGGCCGTTACTCGACCGACGCTTCGATCTACCAGATCGATCCCGTGGGTGTCGTCGTGCCAAAAACCGAGCAAGATGCGAAGACCGCGCTGCAGATCGCCGTGGAAGAGGGCGTGCCCATTCTCGCGCGCGGCGCGGGGAGCTCGCAATGCGGCCAGGCGGTCGGCGCGGCGCTCGTCATCGACAATTCCAAGTACCTCAACGGCATCGTCTCCTTCGACAAGGATGCGGGGACTGCGGTGGTGCAGCCGGGCGTGGTGCTCGATGCGCTGAACGCGTATCTCAGGCCCCACGGGCTGTGGTTTCCGGTGGACGTTTCCACCAGCGCCCAGGCGACCCTCGGCGGCATGGCGGGCAACAACTCCTGCGGTTCGCGCTCGATCCGTTACGGCAACATGGTGCACAACGTGCTCGGTATCGACGCGCTCCTTGCCGATGGCTCGGAATTCCATTTCGGCGCGGTGCCGGCCGATGCGTCGCGGCTCGCGGGCCCGGCCGGCTATGTCGAGCTGGCAAAAAAGATCCGCGGCATCGCCGAACGCGAGGCCGGTGAAATCGAGGCGTGCTGGCCGAAGGTCCTGCGGCGGGTGCAGGGCTACAACCTCGACATGGTCAACCCGCGAGGCGACTGGAATTTCGCTCACTTGCTCGTCGGATCGGAAGGTACCCTCGCGTACTCCCGGCAGATCCATCTGAAGCTCTCCCAGCTGCCTCGATTCAGGACGCTCGGCGTGTGTCATTTCGATTCGTTCAGGCGCTCGATGGAAGCTCCGCAACATATCGTCAAGCTCGCTCCCACCGCCGTCGAGTTGGTGGACCGGACGATGATCGGCTTGGCTCGCGCCAACCCGGCCTACCGCTCCGTGGTGGAAAAATTTATCCGAGGCGATCCCGAAGCGATTCTCCTGGTCGAGTTCGTCGGCGAGGATCGCGACGGACCAGCGAGCAAGGTCGAACAGCTCTCCGAGTTGATGGCCGACCTCGGCCATCCGGGCAGTGTGATCCGTATCAACGACCCCGCGTTGCAGCGCGAAGTGTGGGAGGTGAGGAAGGCCGGCCTCAACATCATGATGTCGATGAAGGGCGACGGCAAGCCGGTGTCCTTCATCGAGGACTGCGCCGTGCCGCTCGAGAACCTCGCCGAGTACACGGACCTCCTCACCCAGGTATTCCGCAAGCACGGTGCGGAAGGGACCTGGTACGCGCATGCTTCGGTGGGCACGCTGCACGTGCGGCCGGTACTCAACATGAAGGAAGACGGCGCGAAAAAAATGCGCGCGATCGCCGAGGAAGCCTGCGCGCTCGTCAAAAAGTACAAGGGTGCCGCCTACTCGGGCGAGCATGGCGACGGCCTGGTGCGCTCGGAATGGATAGCGCCGATCCTCGGCGAACGGCTTGTGCACGCGCTGGAGGAGATCAAGGATCTCTTCGACCCGAAGAGACTGATGAATCCCGGCAAGATCGTGCGGCCTTCGAAACAGGACGACCGGTCGCTTTTCCGCTTCAAGCCGGATTACGCCGTGCGCAAGCTCGATACGGCGCTCGACTGGAACGAGTGGAGCGTACCGGGTGCGGCGAGCCAGGGCTTCGCCGCCGCGATCGAGATGTGCAACAACAACGGCCATTGCCGCAAGTTCGACGCCGGCACCATGTGCCCTTCGTTCCGCGCCACCGGCGACGAGAAGCATCTGACGCGCGGCCGAGCCAATTCGCTGCGGCTTGCGCTCTCCGGCCAGCTCGGACCCGATGCCTTCACGTCGGAGGAGATGTACCAGACCCTCGACCTGTGCGTGTCCTGCAAAGGCTGCAAGCGCGAGTGCCCGACCGGGGTGGACATGGCGAAGATGAAGATCGAGTTTCTGCATCACTACCACCGCAGGCACGGCTATTCGCTGAAGGACAGGCTGGTTGCGTTTCTGCCGCGCTACGCGCCTTGGGCGACGCGCGCCGCGCGTCTGAGCAACATGGCGCAGAGGCTGGGCAAGCGCTGGGCGGGCTTTGCCGCAAAACGTTCGCTCCCGAGATGGTCCGGCAGGGCTTTTTCAAATTCGCTGCACAGCTGGACGAGCGCGGGGAGAGCCGGCGAAGTGGTCCTGTTCGTCGATACCTTCAACAATTACTTCGAGCCCGAAAATGCGCGCTCTGCGCTCGCCGTGCTCGACCGGGCGGGGTACGGTGTCCACATCGCCCGCGCTGCGGGCAACTCGCGGCCGCTGTGCTGTGGCCGGACCTTTCTCGCGGCCGGCATGCTGGAAGAGGCCAAGGCGGAAGCGCAGCGCGTGCTCGCCGCGCTCAAACCCTACGTCGAGCGTGGAGTGCCGGTCGTCGGGCTC
>DATDGA010000330.1:0-19870 GCA_036522335.1 Burkholderiales bacterium | reverse complement strand
GGCACCCGCTGCATAGAGAGCCGGGGGCTTGGCGAATCGCAGCGCGCCGTGTTCGACTATCATGCCGAGATCATCACGCAACGGCCCGAGTACGGCGCCGAAGGCCGGTGTCCGGTACTCCTGGTGCAGGCCCGTGTAGGAGAATCCGATGATATCGGACCCGGGTGGAAGTTATTATGGGAAGGCAGGCGGCCGCGCGACCGCGAGCGCTATCGCCTCTATCAAAGACTGCGGTGAGCAAGCTCATTCGATCGCCCGCGTGGAAAGCGCTGGCCGCGCATCAGAAAGCGGTCGCGGCCACGAGTCTCTCCGAGCTGTTCGCCTCGGATGCCTCGCGTGCCCAGCGGTTCACACTCGAAGCCGGCGGCCTCTTGCTCGACTACTCCAAGCACCGCGTCGACTCACATGCGATGCGACTTCTCGTCGGACTCGCCGAGCAAGCGCAAGTGCCCGGGTGGATCGTGCGCATGTTTGCAGGTGAAGCCATCAACAACACCGAGGGACGCGCCGTGCTTCATACAGCGCTGCGCTCCAAGGAAAGGGCATTCCCGAAGGGCGGCGATGTCATGCCCGCGGTCCGCGGTGGCATCGAACTGATGCGGAGTCTTGTCGATGATGCCCGGCGGGGTGCCCTCAAAGGCTCCGGCGGCCAGGCCATCACCGATATCGTCAACATCGGCATTGGCGGATCCGACCTCGGACCGCGAATGCTCGTGCGGGCGCTGCGAAAGCTCCGCAAACCCGGCCCAAGGCTGCATTTCGTTGCCAACGTCGATCCGGCCGACCTCGATAGCGCACTCGCCGGCCTTGTGCCGGAAACGACGTTCTTCATAATCGCCTCGAAGACTTTGACGACTGCGGAGACCCTGGAAAACGCCGCGCGCGCGCGCGCCTGGCTAGAGGCAGCGCTTGGAAAGTCGGCGGAGCTTTCTCGCCACTTCGCCGCGGTCACCGCGAACGCTTCCGGTGTCGCCGCCCTCGGTGTTCCGGCGGAGCGCGCGTTTCCGGTGTGGGACTGGGTCGGAGGACGCTACTCGGTCTGGTCCGCCGTGGGTTTGCCGGTTGCATTGGCTGCAGGTATGGACGCGTTCGAAGACTTCCTCGAGGGCGGACGTGCGATGGACGAGCATTTCCGCACAGCTCCATTGGAGCGCAACATGCCTGTGCTGCTTGCGTTGCTGGAAATCTGGTACGTGAATTTTTTCGGCGCTCAAAGCCGCGCGGTAATTCCCTACTCCGAGGACCTGCGCGATTTGCCGGCCTACCTGCAGCAGCTCGAAATGGAATCGAACGGGAAGCGCGTGGATCGCGACGGGAACGAGGTCGACTACGCGACGGCACCGGTCGTCTGGGGAGTTGCGGGGACACCCAGCCAGCATTCGTTCCATCAGCTCCTGCATCAGGGAACTCCCCTTGTCCCCGTCGACTTCATCATGATCGGACAAGACCGGGAACCCTCAGCCGGGCAGGCGGCGCTCGCGGCCAACGCGATCGCTCAGAGCGCGGCGCTCGCCTTCGGCAACCCCGCGGCGGAGCCGTACAAGGTACTTCCCGGCAACCGTCCGTCGAGCACTCTGCTGCTCGATCGCCTCACCCCGCGCGTCATAGGCGAATTGATCGCGCTCTACGAGCACAAGGTGTTCGTTGAGGGAGCGATCTGGAATCTGAATAGCTTCGACCAGTGGGGCGTCGAACACGGCAAGAATCTCGCCCGCAGGCTGCTCACCGAGGGGGATGCGCCCGAATTCGACCCCTCCACGCGAGCGTTGCTTTCGCGGCTGCGCAAACGCGATTGACTCGGTAAGCGGCGCGACTTAGTCTGGCGGGAAAACCGGAGGGTCACATGAACGAAGACGCTTTCAACCTCAGCATCCGCAAGTTCCTGAAAATGGTCGGGGTAAGCTCCCAGCGCGAGATCGAGCAGGCGGTAGCCAAGGCGCGCGCGGGCGGAGTGATCAAGGGCAGCGAGAAGTTCCCCGCTTCGGTCACGCTCGATGTGCCGGGCCTCAAGCTCTCGGTGCGATTCGACGGCAAAATCGAGCTCGAGTAGGCGGAGACACCTTGAACAAGCCCCGGGAATTCGATACCGCGCTGCTCGAGGAAATGCGGGCGCTGCTCGGCGATCGCGTTACGATCTCGCGGGGCGTGCGCGAGCATCACGGCAAGGACGAGTCGTATTTTCCGTACGCGCCGCCCGACGCGGTCGTATTTCCAGAATCTACCGAGGAAGTTCGCGACATCGTCGATCTCTGCCGGCGCCACAAGACGCCCATGATCCCTTTCGGCGTCGGCACCTCGCTCGAGGGCCACGTGCTCGCCATCCACGGCGGGGTGTGCATCGATCTTTCACGCATGAACAAAGTGCTCACCGTGCACGAGTCCGATCTGGACGCCGTGGTCCAGGCGGGCGTGACGCGGAAGCAATTGAACGAGCACATCCGGCATACGGGTCTTTTCTTTCCCGTCGATCCCGGGGCGGACGCGACGCTGGGCGGCATGGCGGCGACGCGCGCTTCTGGAACGAATGCGGTGCGTTACGGGACGATGCGCGAGAACGTGCTCGCGCTGACCGTGGTGCTCGCCGACGGCCGGGTCATCACCACTTCGCGCCGCTCGCGCAAATCCGCGGCTGGCTACGAGCTCACGCGCCTGTTCGTGGGGTCGGAGGGGACGCTCGGAATCATCACCGAGCTCACAGTAAGGCTATACGCCGTGCCCGAAGCGATGTCGGCGGCGACGTGCTCCTTCGCCGATATGGCCGGCGCGGTGAACACGGTGATTCACACGCTTCAGGCAGGGATTCCGATCGCGCGCAGCGAAGCCTTGTGCGCGACCACAATGAAAGCGATCAACGCGTATTCGAAGACGAGCTACCGCGAGCAACCGACGCTGTTCCTCGAATTCCACGGGACCCAGGCAAGCGTCGAAGAGCAGGCGAAGCTCGTACAGGACATCGCCCGTGGCAACGGCGGCATGGACTTCGAATGGACGACGAAGCCCGAGGACCGCAACCGGCTCTGGACCGCGCGCCACCAGGCTTATTTCGCCTGCCTGCAGCTGCGGCCGGGCTCGCGCGCCGTTTCGACCGACGTGTGCGTTCCGATTTCGCGCCTGACGGAGTGCATCGTAGAGACCTCGAAGGACATCGCCCGCGCTTCGATGCCGATACCGCTCTTCGGGCACGTAGGTGACGGCAATTTCCACTGTGAAATCCTGATCCGGCCAGACAGCGAAACCGATCTCGAAGAAGCGAAGGCTTTCAACGAGCGCGTCGTGAACCGGGCGCTTGCCATGGAAGGCACCTGCACCGGCGAGCACGGCATCGGCTTCGGCAAGATGGCATCCCTGAGGAAGGAACTGGGAGAGGGGGTCGACCTCATGGCGACGCTAAAGCACGCCCTCGACCCGGGAAACCTCATGAATCCCGGCAAGGTCGTCAGCCCTCCGAGCTAGAGCTTCAGAAAGGTGTCCCGGTAGTACTTCAGTTCTTCGATCGATTCGTAGATATCGGCAAGCGCCTCGTGCCTGCCCTTCTTGACGAGGCCCTTCGTGATTTCGGGCTTCCAGCGCCGCGCCAGTTCCTTGAGCGTGCTTACGTCGAGGTTACGGTAATGAAAATAGGCCTCGAGGCGCGGCATGTGGCGCGCGAGGAAACGCCGGTCCTGGCAAATCGAATTGCCGCACATCGGCGAGGTCTTGCCGGGAACGTATTGCGCAAGAAACGCGAGCAGCTGCTCCTCCGCGGCGGCCTCGGTGAGCACCGAGGCCTTCACCTTGTCGATCAGGCCGGAGCGCGCATGGGTGCTCTTGTTCCAGTCGTCCATGGTGTCGAGCACCCCATCGGGCTGGTGCACGACCAAAACCGGTGCCTCAGAGAGCGCGCTCAATTGCGAATCGGTTACGACGATCGCGATCTCGATGATGAGGTCCCTGTCCGGATCGAGCCCCGTCATTTCCATGTCCAACCAGACGAGGTTGTTCTGGTCTTGCGCCATGCCGCTTTTCCGTGAACCCCTGTGTAGAATGGCATTGTCGCATAACCACTTTCGTTCGATGCATTGGTTCACCGCCGTCTTTCTCGCCGCACTCACACTCACCACGACGGTGCGCCTGTGGCTTTCGCGGCGTCACATGCGGCACGTCCTGGCAAATCGCAACACCGTCCCGGCAGAGTTTAGCGGACGCATCGCGCTCGCAGCGCACCAGAAAGCGGCCGACTACACCGTTACCAAGGTCCGGCTCGGGATCCTGGAAACACTTACGGCAGTCGCGCTCCTGCTCGCATTCACTCTCGGCGGCGGATTGCAGTTTATCTCCGAGGCTTGGGAAAGAGTGTTCGAAAGTGGCGGATACGCGCACGGCATCGCGCTGATTGCCTCGGTCGCGCTGGTTTCTAGCGCTGTCGATCTCCCCTTCGCCCTCTACCGTACCTTCGTGGTCGAAGCACGCTTCGGTTTCAATCGCACCAGCCTGGCGCTGTTTTTCGTCGACTTGGCAAAGCAGACAGCGCTGGGAGCGTTGTTGCTAGTCCCGCTTGTTTTCTGCTTTCTATGGCTCATGGCAAAAATGGGATCCATGTGGTGGCTGTATGCGTGGGCGACCTGGGTTGCATTCAGCCTGGTCATTCAATTTCTTTATCCGACTATTTTTGTGCGCTGGTTCAACAAATTCTCGCCGCTCGAGGATGCGAGTCTGCGCAGCCGCATCGAGGCCTTGCTCGCCAAATGTGGATTCCGCTCCCGGGGCCTGTTCGTCATGGACGGCTCAAAGCGATCTAGTCACGGCAACGCCTATTTCACCGGCTTCGGCGCGGCCAAACGCATCGTGCTCTTCGACACACTGGTATCGCGCCTCGCACCGCCTGAGATCGAGGCAGTGCTCGCCCACGAACTGGGGCATTTCTCGCGCCGTCACGTGTGGAAGCGCATGGCGCTGCTGTTCGGCGCGAGTCTTGCGTTCTTGTGGGTGTTGGGATGGTTGATCGGAAAGGATTGGTTCTTCACCGCGCTGGGCGTGCACTCGCAGGGCACGGCCATGGCACTCGTGCTGTTCTCCATGGTCGCACCGGTATTCACGTTTCTGTTGCACCCGCTCGCGAGCCTGTACTCGAGACTCCACGAATTCGAGGCGGACGCCTACGCGGCGCGACACGCCGACGCCGGCGATCTCGTGCGCGCCCTGGTCAAGCTGCACGAAGACAATGCAGCGACCCTTACGCCGGACCCCTTACACTCGGCTTTCTACGATTCACACCCGCCGGCGGTGCTGCGTATCGCCAGGCTGCAAGCCCTACAGACCTAGGAGGCAACGGATGTCGACGCTAACCGGAAAGAAGTGCCGGCCCCTGCCCGCCGGGACACCTGCCCTCACCCGGACGCAGATCGATGCGCTCCTCAAGGAAGTGCCCGGCTGGGCATACGACGGGAAAGTGATTGCGAAGAGCTGGTCTTTCAAGAATTACTACGAGACGATGGCGTTCATAAACGCGATCGCCTGGCTCGTACACCGCGAGGACCATCATCCGGACATGAGCGTCGGCTACAACCGCTGCCGGGTGGAATTCAGCACGCATTCGATCGGCGGGATCTCCGAGAACGACTTCATCTGCGCCGCGAAGATCGAAGCGCTCGGGTCGATCTAGCTCGAAGCGCCAGCGAGCGCGACCAGCAGCAATAGGAGCAGCCAAACCACCAAGGCGCGCCAAACCAGGCCGACCGTACTGTCGAGGTGGGCGGTATCGGCCGGATCGCCTAAGCCCAGCTCCGGACGGTCGATCACCTCTCCCCGCTCGAGAATCGACATGCCGAGCCGCACTCCAATCGCACCCGCACCGCTTGCCAGAACGATGCCGAGTTCGGGGTCCGACCAATTGAGCGCCTGCGTGCGCCAGCAATACACCGCATCCTCGAAGTCACCCACGACCGCAAAAGCGGCCGCCGTGCAACGCACCGGCAGCCAGTTGAGTGCAGCGAACGCCCGTCGTGCAAACCGGCTGAAGCGCTCGAGCTCGGGTGAGGTCTTCGTACCCCAGCGGCCGTCAAGAAACATGGAGAGGCGATACAGGATGGCTCCCGTCGGTCCCGGCAAGAGCACGAACCAGAAAATCACGGCAAAGACGTAGCGGTGCGAGGAAACCAATGCTTCTTCGATGGTCAGGCGCGCGATTGCCTCGCGGTCCAGACCGGAGCAGTCCATTTCGCGCCACGCCGAGAGTATGCGGCGCGCTTTCTCGAGATTGTCGTCCTTGAGCGCGAGATGGATGCCGGTGAAATAGTGGCTGCGCTGACGAAACCCCATGGTGAGGTAGAGCGCCGCGACGTTCAGCAGGAACGCGAGCAGCGGGCTCACGCTGTATGCGACCGCGTAAACTAGCCACGCGCCCAACACGGCCGGCGAAACCGCAAGCAGCCATGCGATGGCGCCTTGTCGAGTTTCGCCGGCATTGAATGCCCTCTCGAGGAACGTCGCAATGCGCGCGAGAAGCAAGTACAAATGGCGACGGTCGGCGAGCGGGCGCCATTGCTCGAGGATGAGCGCCGCAACGAGGGAAAGGAGGCTCATGATTCGATTTCCAGGTTGACTGATCGCTCAGCCTACGAGGAACGAATAGAAATTCATCAACATTCCGGCCGTTGCACCCCAGATATAGTACTGGCGATACGGCACGGCGAAGTATTGGCGCTCGCGGCCTTCGTGGAGAACGCTGTTGCGCTGGTGGTTCGCCGGATCGAGCAGGAATTCCAGTGGTACTTCGAACGCTTCGGCCACTTCGAACGGGTCGAGCCGCAGGTCCAGCGGCAGGGCGACGAGGCCGACTACCGGGGTGACGCGATAACCGGTCACCGTGACATATTGGTGCAGTTCTCCGAGCACCTCCACTCGAGCGGCGGCAAGGCCGATTTCCTCCGAAGCTTCCCTGAGCGCGGTCTCCGCCGCGCCTGAATCCCCGGGCTCCGCGCGGCCTCCCGGGAAGCTGATCTGACCGGCGTGATCGTGGAGGTGCGAAGTGCGGCGCGTAAACAGGACCGTAAGCTCGCTTTCACGCCTTATCACGGGCACAAGCACTGCCGCGGGCCGGATGTCCTCCGGGCTGCGCCAGAGATGGCCGTCTCCCGGAGCCACCGGCTCGACCGTGCGGGGCTCGGCAAAACGCGAGCGTAGCCAGGGTTCATCAAACAGGGCGACGGATGAGTTCATATGGACGACGAGCGCGAAATTTCCGGTTCCCATTCTACGCGGCGGGGGTCTCGCGATCACCGAGCGTGGGGAATTGCATTCGGGCCCAGCGGGCGCTATTCTATCGGCGGTCGGAATAGACTGGCTGCTGTCGGCGTTTACGCAATGTCGTGGGCGACCGGCGTACGTGGCGCGCCAGCACCGATTACAAACCTTTCTAGAGGAGAGCCCATGAAGATTCGTTTTGCAGCCTTGTTCGGTGCGCTCATGCTCGTGAGCGCTTCCGCATTTGCCTTCCACTGCCCGATGGACATGAAGAAGATCGACGACGCGCTGGCCAAGAATCCCCAGCTTTCCGCGCAGCAGATGGCGGACGTCAAGAAATTCCGGGCCGATGGCGAAGCCCTGCACAAAGCCGGCAAGCACCAGGAATCGGTCGACACGCTGGCGAATGCGATGAAGATCCTGGGTATTTGACCCAGAACCCGAAACACGGAAGCGCCGCGGCCTGCCGCGGCGTTTTTCATTTCAGGTGACGAGATTCAGCTCGCGAACGAGCCCGAGCGCTTGAAGCGCTGGGTAGCCTCGATCACCGCAGTCAGAATCCCCGGCTCCCAAACGGAGTGGCCTGCGTCGGGCACGATGCGGTACTCGGCTTGCGGCCAGGCGAGATGCAGCTCGTGAGCGGACACGATGGGGCAAACCATGTCGTACCGTCCTTGCACGATCACTCCCGGGATGTTGCGCAGCTTGGAGGCGTTCTCTAGCAACGAGTTTTGAGGGAGAAAAATGTCGTTCATGAAATAGTGCGCCTCGATTCGCGCGAGTCCAAGCGCCACGACATCTCCTGAAAAATATGCCACCGTGTCGGAGCTTGGCAGCAGGGTCGAACAGGATCCCTCGTAGGTACTCCACGCGCGCGCCGCCGGCAAGTGGACCGTGGGGTCGGGGTCGATCAAGCGGCGGTGATAGTTGCGTAGCAAGTCGCCGCGTTCTTCCAGCGGGAGGAAGCCCGCGAATTTCTCCCAGGGCTCTGGAAAAACGCCACGCATGCCGTAGAGAAACCACTCGATCTCGCTCCTGCGACACAGGAAGATCCCACGCAGAATCAGCCCGAGGCAGCGATCCGGGTGTGCCTGCGCGTAGGCGATCGCCAAGGTGCTGCCCCAGGAGCCCCCAAACACGATCCAGCGTTCTACGCCTCTGTGCTTTCGCAGGGACTCCAGATCGGCGATCAAATGCGAGGTGGTGTTGTCGCGCAGCTCACCGAGGGGCGTGGAGCGTCCCGCACCGCGCTGGTCGTAGACGATGATGCGATAGGCGGCAGGATCGAAAAACCGCCGGTGCTTCGGAGTGCTGCCGGCGCCCGGACCTCCGTGCAGGAAGACCGCGGGGATCCCGTCCGGATTGCCGCTCTCCTCCCAGTACATCGAGTGCACGGCATCGAGCGGCAGCATGCCGCTTGCGCGTGCCTGGATTTCTGGAAACAGACTGGGGACCGCCAGGCTCGCAGGCTCGCCCATCCGCGTTCGCTACGGGATCAGGACTGTCGACCCGGTCGTCTTGCGCGCTTCGAGGTCGCGATGGGCCTGAGCCGCATCCTTGAGCGCATAGCGATGGTTCACTTCGATTTTGACTTTTCCAGAGAGAACGACGTCGAACAAGTCCTTGGCAGTAGCCACCAAGTCGTCGCGCTTCGAGGTGTAGGTCACTAGTGTCGGGCGCGTGATGTAGAGCGATCCCTTTTGCGCGAGCACTCCCAGCTCGAAAGCCGGCACCGCCCCCGACGAATTGCCGAAGCTCACCATGAGCCCGCGCGGCTGCAGGCAGTCGAGCGACCCGGCGAAAGTATCCTTTCCGACCGAGTCGTATACGACTGGCACGCCTTTGCCGCCGGTGAGCGCCTTGACGCGCTCTACGAAATTTTCCTTGCGATAGTTAATGCAGTGATCGGCTCCGTGCGCTTTGGCAAGCGCGCATTTCTCCTCGGAACCGGCAGTGCCGATCACCGTTGCGCCGAGGGCCTTCAACCACTGGCAAGCAATCAGCCCGACGCCCCCCGCAGATGCGTGGAAAAGAACGGTTTCGCCCGCTTGAACCTTATAGGTTTTCCTCAGGAGGTACTGCGCAGTCATGCCTTTCAGCATCATCGCGGCCCCAGTTTCGAACGAGATGCCTTCCGGCAGCGCCACCAGGCGCTCCGCCAGCATGACACGCGCTTCGGAGTAGGCGCCGGGTGCGCCGCCGGAATAGGCGACGCGGTCTCCTGCCTTGACGTGTGTGACGCCTGTCCCGATCGCTTCCACCACACCCGCCCCCTCGTTGCCCATCCCTGAGGGCAGAGAAATCTTGTAGAGGCCCGAGCGCTGATAGACATCGAGAAAATTGAGTCCGCAAGCCTTGTGGCGCACGCGCACCTCGCCGGGGCCGGGGTCGGCCACTTGGACGTCTTCCCATTTCAGGACTTCCGGCCCGCCTTGTTCTTGGATTCGAATTGCTTTAGGCATTGCTTCTCCTCAGTCGAACATGTGTACGATCGGCACCCCGCGCCACGTCCGGCGCGGAATTCATTTCTTCGGAAGATCTTCCCGGCCGGCTTGCTGTTGCTTCGATCGCGCCTCGGCGGTCGTTGCGGCCGAGGGCTCGCCGACCGGGCGGGCAGGGTCATCGGTCTTTTTCGCTCCCCCAACGGCGTTCTGCATGGCGGCAAGGCCGGCTCTCTGCATTTCCAGAGCCTGAATGGTCATGCGCAAGACGTTGAGATTCATGTTGAGCCAGTTCTCGACCGATTTCAGTTCCGCGATGCGTCTTTCCACTTCGTCCGGAATGAGCGTCGGAACCATCATTCCAGCCGGCGGCAAGCCCATGGGACCCCACAGGCCTTTCAGGAATTCGAAGGGGTCTGGGGGCTGACTCACAAAGCTCCGTCGCGTTCAGTGAAGCTTCAAGTCTATTGTCGGGGACTCAAAAACTCCAGCACTTCGGTGCGGCGCGCCATAGTATCCTGGTAGCCCAGCTCGATCAGCGCCTCGCAGTACCCTTTCTCGAAGAGCAAATAGCTCGCGAGATTCGACCCGTTGCGGTTCATTGCGCCGATTCCCCGCAGTAGGAAGCGCACCGCCCACGGCAGCTCGTGTACGTGGCGCACAGCCATGCGCTCTATGGGCTGGCTGGGCGAGATCACGAGGACTTTGATCGGCCGCAGCGGCAGCCCCGCTTCCCGTAGCTTCTCGGGAGCGATGAGGCTGATGGTGCGGTTGATCCTCTGCACGAGCTCGATATCCACATTGAGGCTGTCGAGAAAGATACTGTTCAGCGCGTGGCCGGCAATCTGCGCAACCGAAGGATACAAATGACCTCGCACTCTCGGCGGCTCGGCGTGCGAAGTCTCCTGAGCGGTGCTCACCACCAGCACCCGGTCTGCGCCCAGGTGCAAAGCGGGACTGATCGGCGCAATCTGGCGCATTGAGCCGTCGCCGAAGTATTCGCGGTTGATTTTCACCGCCGGAAATATGAAGGGCAAGGCCGACGATGCCATCAGATGCTCGACCCGGATCGGCATCGCCGCGCCGACGCGCTGCGTGCGCTCCCATGCCTCGGTGTCGGGCCCTCCCTGGTAGAAAGAAACGCTCTGCCCCGAGGAGTACCCGGAGCAGGTAATCGAAACCGCGTACAGGCAGCCGTTGTCGATGTTCTCCTGGATGCGCCCGAAATCGAGGCTGCTCGACAGCATGTCGGCGAGCGGGCTGTTGTCGAGCAGCGACACCGGGCTGGTGCGCGAAATCAGCATCATGGCCGCGAGCCAGCGGGCTCCCATACGAGCGATCCCGATCGGATCGGAACGGTACACCTTGCGGACGTGAAAGTGCTCCCACACTTCCAGCAGCTGGCCTACCGCCGCGTCGAAATTGTCGGCGAACACGGCGAGCGTGGCGGCGTTGATCGCGCCCGCGGAGGTGCCGCACAGTATCGAAAAAGGATTCTTCTCGGGCAGCGGCAGCAATTCCCTCACCGCTTTCAGCACGCCGACCTGATAGGCGGCCCGGGCGCCGCCGCCGGTCAGGATGAGTCCCGCCTTGGACTTGGTGGACTCGGGGATCAACGCCATATCTGGGCCGGTTTGGTGGGTGGGCGCGAGCGAGTGGAGCCTTCAGCCCTGGCGCGGCGAGTGCCGCATCTCCTCGCGGGAGGCGTTGGCGTCCACTACGGTCAACGCAGTCATGTTGACGATGCGCCTGACAGTCGCAGAAGAAGTGAGGATATGCACCGGACGCGCCGCACCGAGCAGGATCGGCCCGATCGTGATGCCATCCCCCGCGGCGGTTTTCAGCAGATTGAAGGCGATGTTGGCAGCGTCCAGAGTCGGCATGATCAGAAGATTTGCCTCCTCCTTCAGTCGCGAGCGCGGAAAGTTTGCGAGTCTGAGCTCGGCGTTGAGAGCCGCATCCCCATGCATTTCGCCTTCGATTTCGAGTTCTGGTGCCAGCGACCGGATCGTTTCCAACGCCCGACGCATCTTCTGGGCGGAAGGCGCGTCGCTCGTGCCGAAGCTCGAGTGCGAAAGGAGCGCCGCCCTGGGGACCACGCCGAAGCGGCGAATCACTTCGGCCGCGAGCGCGGTCATTTCAGCGAGCTGCTCCGCTGTAGGGTCGAGGTTGACGTAGGTGTCGCAGATGAAGACTGTGCGCTTGGGCAGCATGAGGGCGTTCATTGCGTAGAAGTGCCTTGCGCCAGGTCGCAAGCCAATGACGTGGTCGATGTACTGCAGGTGCAATCCATACGTGCCGAAGGTGCCGCAGATCATTCCCTCGGCCTCTCCGCGGTGGATCATCATGGCGCCTATCAGCGTATGCCGCCGACGCATTTCCATCTGTGCGTATTGCTGGGAAACCCCGCGCCTCTCGGTGAGGCGATGGTATTCGGTCCAATAGTCGCGGTAGCGGGGGTCCGATTCTGGGTTGACGAGTTCGAAGTCCGTCCCCGCCCGGATGCGCAGGCCGTGGCGCTCGATGCGCCGCTCGACCACCGCCGGTCGTCCGA
This sequence comes from Burkholderiales bacterium, assembly GCA_036522335.1. Classification (GTDB taxonomy): domain Bacteria; phylum Pseudomonadota; class Gammaproteobacteria; order Burkholderiales; family SG8-39; genus VBDM01. The sequence goes on along the minus strand of DATDGA010000330.1, from coordinate 7,654 downwards.
CCAGGATGAGCCGCGCGAGACCTTCGTCCACCACCACTTGCGCCGCACGCAGCATGCGTTCGTCCTCGCCTTCGGCAAATACGATCCGGCGCCGCGGACCTTCTTTCGCCTTGGTGAAGATCGGTTTCATGATGAGGCCGGAGTGATAGACGAACTGGAGCAGTTGGTTGTGGTACGCGTCGAAGTCCACGATCGGGCGCGTCGCGACGCCGGAGTCCATGGCCGCCTTCGCCACCGCCGGCGCGATTTTCACGATGAGACGCGGATCGAAAGGTTTGGGGATCACGTACTCGGGTCCGAACTTCAGGGGCTGATCACCACCGTAGGCAGCAGCAACGATCTCCGATTGCTCCGCCATCGCGAGGTCGGCGATGGCGCGTACGGCGGCGAGTTTCATCGGCTCGTTGATCGCAGTGGCTCCCACGTCGAGCGCACCTCGGAATATGAAAGGAAAACACAGGACGTTGTTAACCTGATTGGGGTAGTCCGAACGCCCCGTCGCCATCACCGCGTCGGACCGCACGCTCTTGACTACGTCAGGGAGGATCTCGGGCTCAGGGTTGGCGAGCGCCAGGATCAGGGGTTTGGCGGCCATTTTCACCACCATCTCCGCCTTGAGAACGCCTCCGGCCGAAAGGCCGAGAAAGACGTCTGCATCCGGCATGATCTCGGCAAGTGTTCGCGCCGATGTCTTGCGCGCGTAACGGGCCTTGTTTGCGTCCATTTCCTCCTTGCGACCTGCGTACACGACGCCTTTGATATCCGATACCCAGATATTGTCCGCATCCAGACCCAAGCTCACCAGCAGATCGAGACAAGCGAGCGCGGCCGCGCCCGCGCCCGAGCAGACGAGCTTGACCTTGGCCATGTCCTTTCCCACCACGCGCAGCCCGTTCAGCACCGCGGCGCCGACAATGATGGCGGTGCCATGCTGATCGTCGTGGAATACCGGGATCTTCATGCGCTCGCGCAGCTTCTTCTCGATGTGGAAGCACTCCGGGGCCTTGATATCCTCAAGATTGATCCCGCCGAAAGTGGGTTCCAGGGCTGCGATAATCTCGACTAGCTTGTCGGGATCGCGCTCATTCACTTCGATATCGAAGCAATCGATCCCGGCAAATTTCTTGAAGAGCACCGACTTGCCTTCCATCACCGGCTTGGACGCGAGCGGCCCGATCGCCCCGAGTCCGAGCACTGCCGTTCCGTTGGTGACCACACCGATGAGGTTCCCGCGCGCGGTCAGCTTGCGTGCCTCAGCCGGGTCGCGCACGATCTCCTCACAGGCCGCCGCCACCCCCGGCGTGTACGCGAGCGCGAGGTCGCGCTGGTTCAGCAAGCCCTTGGTGGGAGTCACCGAGATCTTTCCCGGCGGTTGCCGGAGGTGATACTCCAGGGCGCTCCTACGCAGGATTTCATCCATGGGAAATTCGCGACTCGAGGCTCTTGTTGCTTGGTCGCATGATAGCCGAATTTCGCCGCGTCGCCTCGCAGCCCCGCCGATGTTCTGCATGTTGATCAATTCTGGACCAGCCGCGGCATAATGCGCGGATGCCAAGACGTCCCTACGTCGCCACAGTCCTGCCCGTCCAAGACTCGGCTACCGGATTCTCTGTCCATTAGATCTCATGCGGCGCGACGCCAACTCGATCCGCGCGGCCCGCATGGCCGATATCGAACCCTTCCATGTGATGGACGTGCAGAACCGCGCCCACGAGTTGGAATCTTCGGGTCGCCGCATCGTTCACATGGAAATCGGCCAACCTGATTTTCCGGCACCGTCTCTGGTTGCGGACGCGGCGATCGAGGCGATTCGCAAGCGTCGCCTGGGCTATACGGCATCGATCGGCATTCCAGAGCTGCGCCAGGCTATTTCCGATTACTATCGCGATCGGCTCGGCGTAACCGTGCCGTCCTCGCGGATCGTGGTCACGGCCGGTGCATCGGGCGCATTTCTGCTGACCCTAGCCGCTCTCGTCAACCCGGGGGACGAAGTGCTGATGCCGGACCCCTGCTATCCCTGCAACCGGCACTTCGTGCGTTTGTTCGAAGGACGCCCCCACGCGATTCCCGTGGACGAGAACCAGCACTACCACCTTACCGCCGCCGATATTCGTTCGCACTGGAAGCCGGCGACGCGCGGCGTGCTGCTCGCCTCACCTTCCAACCCGACCGGCACCATGATCCAGCGCGACGAGTTGCGGGCAATTGTCGATGCGGTAAGACGAGCGAGGGGATTCGTGGTGATGGACGAGATCTATCAGGGGCTCGTCTACGATGGGGAGGCCTCCACGGTCCTTGAGTTTGCCGATGACGTTTTTGTCGTCAACAGCTTTTCCAAGTACTTCAACATGACGGGTTGGAGGCTGGGCTGGGTCGTCGCCCCAGAAGGCTACGTTCGGGAGATCGAAAAGCTCGCGCAGAACGCATTCATTTGCCCCTCCGCACCCGCGCAATATGCGGCGCTCGCGGCGTTTCTGCCGGAAACGCTCTCAGTGCTCGAGGAGCGCAGGCGGGAGTTCCGCCGCCGGCGCGACTACATGGTGCCCGCGCTTCGCAACCTTGGATTTCGCGTCCCGGTCATGCCCCAGGGGGCGTTCTATATTTACGCGGGATGCGAGAGTTTCTCGGAGAACAGCACTCAATTCGCGTTGCGAGTGCTGGAAGAGGCGGGCGTTGCAATTACTCCGGGACTCGACTTCGGCTCGAACCACCCGGAGCGTCACGTACGCTTTGCCTATACGCGCTCGCTTGAGGATCTCCAGGAAGGAGTGGAGAGCATCGCGAGGATGCTGGGAGGGTCGCGCGAGCCCCTCGTGTCGGCACAGAACTGACCAAGCACGGGGACAGACTTCCTGCCCTGTTCCTCTGCTGCTGCGTTCACGCCGGCATGCTCGCGCCGCGCGGCGCTCATACCGAGCTGCGCGCGCCCGGACGACCGAATTGCCGCACGGCCTGCTGCAAGCGCTCTTTTTCGGCGAAGACTTTCTGGGCGTACTGGCTGGATGAATCCGCCAATGAGCCGTTGTAGAACTGCAGGCCCGCCTCGAGACTGCCGGTCCGGCGAACGTATTCCTTTAGAATGCGCGCTCCCAGCGCGATGTTGATCACGGGATCCAGCACCGCTTCTTCTCCGCCATGTTCTAGCAGCTTGTCGAGGTGGTGTTTGGGAATCACCTGCATCAGGCCTTTGGCGCCCATCAGGCTCTCGGCGACCGGATTGAAGCGCGATTCCACTGCCATGACCGCGAGGATCAGGAGAGGATCCAGGCCCACCTGCCGACCGGCGTCGTAAGCGGCGCCCACAAACTGCTCGGTCACGTCCGGCGCGATCCGGTATCTGCGGGAAACGTAATTGGCCAGTGCTCGGAATTTCTGAGCATCCGCATCGTCGGGTCTCCCAAGCAGCGATACCGCCCCATCGTAGCGGATGGAGCCGATTGTCGCAGGACGACTCGTGTTCTCGTCGAAGAACAAGGTCTTGCCGCGCATGAATACGAGCACCACGGCCACCAGTCCGATAAGGGCGAGACCATGGTGAAGGATCGATGCCAACTTTCCGAACTTCTGCAACGAGGTTTGTCTTGTTCCGGTGGTGTTCATCGCACCTACCTCCATTCTCTGCCACCCTAAACACGGATCAGACTGTTCCGCTAGGAGGGAAAGTATTTTGCTGCAATGCAGCAACTCCATTCTATATAGGCACCCTGATATCAGTCAAGGATAGGAACTCCAGCAAACTCAAAGGCCTCCTAGACCCGCACATAGCCCCGGCGTCCGAGACCTTGACAGGCTCGGAGCGCGAACGGACCTAGGGCCCTCCGCGAGAAGCACGTCTGCGTTTCAGCCCGAGGCGCGAGCCCCGGACTGAACGCAGCTTCTTTCGCAACCCACCTAGGGCCTGGAGCCCGTCGGAAAAGGCCAAGCGGCCGCCGGGTTCAGAGCGGTTTTCGCCGCCCCGGGCGTTGCCGCCATCGAAGGCGACGGAGCCATCGATCCAGCCAACGGCGCCGCCGGCTTACTTACAGCCTTCCCGGCTGCTTTTCTCCTAGGTTTCGCCTTCTTCTTCGCCGCCTTTTTCTTTGCGGGTTTCTTAAGCGATTTCCTCTTAGCTTTCTTCTTTAATGCCCTCTTCTTTTTCTTTTTCTTTGCTGCTTTCTTAGCTTTTCTCTTCTTTGCCATGACTGGCCTCCGTCAAGAGTTATTGAAACAATGCACCGAGCCCGCCCGTTGAGCTGCGGGCTATTCAACCACCGGGGCGAGCCCCGGAGAATTGAATGCCTTCGCTGTCATGCTGGACAGCAGATCTTGATAAAGAATGTCGGGGTCGAACCGGATCCCATCGCCCCACACTACCGTCGCCGCCTTCCTGTCCACGACCACGCGGCAGAACTGATCCACATCCCGCCAGGCGCTGAAGGTGCCGATGTCGAGAAGATTTCCTAGGAATACATTCCCTTCCAAACCATCCTCGAATTTCAACCAGAGCTTGTAATCCCGTGAAGCTCTGCACTCGGTGACGCGGTGCAAGCTTCCTTCCCGCAGAGACGAGCGATGGCTGAGGCCTAGTCCCAACTGAGCGCGCCTCCAGTCTGGTACTCGATGACTCGGGTCTCGAAGAAATTACGTTCCTTCTTGAGATCGGTCATTTCGCTCATCCACGGAAACGGATTGCTCGCTCCGGGAAACATCTGTCCGACACCGATCTGCTGGCAGCGGCGGTTCGCGATGTAACGCAGATACTCCTTGAACATCGGAGCGTTGAGCCCCAGTACGCCGCGCGGCATCGTATCCTCGGCATAGCGGTACTCCAACTCGACCGCAGTCCTGATCAGACCCTGCACTTCTTCACGGAATTCCGCGGTCCAAAGATGCGGATTTTCCATCTTGATCTGGTTGATCAGGTCGATGCCGAAATTGCAGTGCATCGACTCGTCGCGAAGGATGTACTGGTACTGCTCGGCGGAGCCGGTCATCTTGTTCTGCCGGCCCAGCGCCAGAATTTGAGTAAAGCCCACGTAGAAGAACAGACCCTCCATGACGCAAGCGAACACGATCAGGCTGCGCAACAGCTTCTGGTCGGCCTCCGGCGTCCCGGTCCGGAAGGTCGGATCGGTCAGGATGTCGATGAACGGGATGAGGAACTCATCCTTGTCGCGGATGCTCGGTATCTCGTGGTAGGCGTTGAATACCTCGCCTTCGTCCAGGCGCAAGCTCTCGACGATGTACTGATAGGCATGGGTATGGATGGCCTCCTCGAACGCCTGGCGCAGGAGATACTGCCGGCATTCCGGAGCGGTGATGTGCCGGTACGTGCCGAGCACAATATTATTGGCGGCCAGAGAATCCGCCGTGACGAAAAAACCCAGGTTGCGCTTGACCAGGCGCCGTTCGTCGTCGGTCAGGCCGTTGGGGTCCTGCCACAGGGCGATGTCGCGGCTCATGTTGATTTCCTGCGGCATCCAGTGATTGGCGCAGGCGGCGAGGTACTTTTCCCACGCCCATTTGTACTTGAACGGAACAAGCTGATTCACGTCCGCCCGGGCGTTGATGATGGCCTTGTCCTCGACGCGCACGCGCCGCTGGCTGTTGCCGGCGGAATAGCGTTCCTCCGGGACCGCGGTCGGCACCGACGCCCGCGGCATCAACCCACTCACCGTTTGTAGGTTGAGACCCGGTATTGCCTCGGCCCCGATGTCGTCAAAAGACAGCATTTTCTCTCCCTATCTCCTCGTACCCGGTCGAGTTCATTGGCAGGACTCGCATTCCGGATCGTCGATCTTGCACAGCTTGATTTCCGACTCGTCTGATGGGCGCGAAGCGGCCGCAGAACCAGCTTTCGCCGCCGGCATCCCTCCTTCGGTAACGGCGTTCAGTTGACCGGCCTTCACCGTGGATTTCTCGGCGTGCGTCGCGCCCATGGCGCGCAAGTAGTAAGTCGTCTTTAAGCCCCGCTGCCATGCAAGCTTGTAGCTCTCGTCGAGCTTCTTGCCGGAGGCCTGGCCGATATAGATGTTCAGCGACTGGGACTGATCGATCCACTTCTGCCGCCGCGCGCCCGCCTCGACGATCCACACGGGATCGACTTCGAACGCGGTGGCGTAAAGGGTGCGCAATTCCGCGGGTACGCGGTCGATGCGGGCGAGGTTGCCGTCGAAGTACTTGAGATCGGCTACCATAACCTCGTCCCAGAGACCGAGCTTCTTCAGATCGGCGACGAGAAATTCGTTCACGACGGTGAACTCGCCGGACAGGTTGGATTTCACGAACAGGTTCTGGAAAGTCGGCTCGATCGAGGCCGAGACCCCGATGATGTTGGCGATCGTCGCCGTTGGCGCGATTGCCAGGCAGTTGGAGTTTCGCATGCCGTGCCGCCCGACGCGCTCGCGAAGCGATTTCCAATCCATAGCCTCGGACATGTCGATATCGACATACCCGCCGCGCTCCTCGCGAAGGAGATTCAAGGAATCCTGCGGCATCATTCCTCGGTCCCATAACGACCCTTTGTAGGACGCATAACGGCCGCGTTCCTCCGCGAGCTCGGTGGAAGCCCAAAATGCGAAGTACGCGATGGCCTCCATGGACCGGTCGGCGAATTCCACGGCTTCCTGCGAACCGTAGGGAATACGCAACAAGTGCAAGCAGTCCTGGAAACCCATGATGCCCAGGCCCACTGGCCGGTGCTTCATGTTGGAATCGCGGGCTTTCCTCACGGCGTAGTAGTTGATGTCGATAACGTTGTCGAGCATCCGCATCGCCGTAGCAATGGTCTTCCTGAGTTTGTCGTGATCGAGCCTTCCGTCTTTCATGTGCTCGACCATGTTCACCGAGCCCAAATTGCACACCGCAATCTCGCGATCGTTGGTGTTGAGCGTGATCTCGGTGCAGAGGTTCGAGCTGTGAACAACGCCCACGTGCTGCTGGGGCGAGCGCAGATTGCACGGATCTTTGAAGGTGATCCACGGATGCCCGGTCTCGAATAGCATCGACAGCATCTTGCGCCACAGCTGCGTCGCGGGAATTCTCCTGTAGAGCTTGAGCTCGCCCGTGGCGACTTTCTCCTCGTAGCCAACGTAAGCCTTTTCGAATGCGCGCCCGTACTTGTCGTGCAGGTCCGGCACGTCCGAGGGGCTGAACAGCGTCCACTCCCCGTTCTCCATCACCCGCTTCATGAACAGATCCGGGATCCAGTTCGCCGTGTTCATGTCATGAGTTCGGCGCCGGTCGTCCCCCGTGTTCTTGCGCAGCTCGAGAAACTCCTCGATATCGAGGTGCCAGGTTTCCAGATAGGAGCAGACCGCCCCCTTGCGCTTGCCGCCCTGGTTGACCGCCACCGCAGTGTCGTTCACCACCTTCAAGAAGGGCACTACCCCCTGGGACTTGCCGTTCGTTCCCTTGATGTGAGAACCGAGGGCCCGCACCGGCGTCCAGTCGTTGCCGAGGCCGCCCGCGTACTTGGCGAGCAGCGCGTTCTCCTTGATCGCGTCGTAGATGCCCTCGAGGTCGTCGGACACCGTGGTGAGGTAGCAGCTCGAGAGCTGCGAGCGCAGCGTGCCCGCGTTGAACAGGGTCCAGTCGGCGTTCTCCATGACCCGCTTCATGAACAGATCCGGGATCCAGTTCGCCGTGTTCATGTCATGAGTTCGGCGCCGGTCGT
>DATDGA010000329.1:0-11665 GCA_036522335.1 Burkholderiales bacterium | reverse complement strand
GCTCCTACGCTACCCGGGATTTGAGGCGCGGCCGGCAGGCGTGCGCGCGATGCTGCCCCACGTGGACGAGTTCCTGCCGGTGCACAATATCGCGAGCCTCATCGACCTCGCGCGCGCTCTCGAGGGCTCGCACCAGCACCGTCGAGCGGCGTGACTGGGCCGAGGAATTCACGCCCTCAGCGTCGGCAGGAGCTTCAGCGCGTTTTCGCGCTCGATGCCGCGCAGGTCTTTCGGATCGAAGGCGAACGCGGCAAGGCCGTCGATTTCCTCCGCGCCCGGGCGGAACGGGAAATCGGTGCCGAACAGGACCCGCGAAGGCTCGGCGATCTTCATCAACGCGGCGAGCGCCCCTGAATGATTCCCTTGGGCGGTGTCGTAGTAGAACTTCTTCAGCTCGTAGCGAACGCCCCTGGGAACGCGCTGCTCGCGTTCTTTCATCGCCGCTTCCTCCCGGTCGAAGCGGCTCAACAGAAACGGCATCGTGCCGCCGCTGTGGGAGAAGATCCATCGGATGTCGGGATAGCGCGCCGCGGTGCCGCTGAAGACCACGCTCGCGATGGTGCGCGTGGTGTCGGTCGCGTATTCAATTACCCCAGGCGGTATTCCCTTTACGGTGTTCCTGCAGCAATCTGGCGTAAGCGGGTGCGTATACACCACCGCCTTGCGGCGATTCAGTTCCTTCCATACCGGCGCGAACGCTTCGTCACCGAGATACTTGTCCTGATAGCTCGTCATCAGGCCGATGCCGTCGGCCTTGAGGGTATCGAGCGCGTATTCGATTTCCCTCAAGCTGCCTTCCACATCCGGCAGCGGGATCGAGGCGAAACTGCCGAAGCGGCCCGGATAATCGCGCGCAAGCTGCGCCGCGTATTCGTTGCTCTTCCTTGCGAGGCGGCGTCCGAGATCCACATCGCCGAACCACACGGCGGGCTGGATGAGGGAAATGAGCGAGACCGCGATGCCGCTCCGGTCCATGTCTTCGATCGACATGGCGGGGCTCCACTTAACCCCACCGCCCCCCTGCCGCCGCGCGCCCACTTCGTCGAGATAACCCGGCGGTATCAGGTGGTGATGCACGTCGATCCGGAACGGCTTGCCGCCCGAAGCGGCCGGCGCCTTCGCTGCCGACTGCGCCAGCAGTTCGTTCGGGAGCATCGCGGAGGCGCCGAGCGCGGCGAGCTTGCCCAGGAAGCCGCGACGCGGCGGGCAGCAGGCACAGCAGACGTTGGGACCGCCTTCGGCAGTTTTGTTCGGATCAGACATTACGGACCTTCCTTTGCGAGAGCCATGCCGAAAGTATCCTATCATGGCGATCCTGCGGAGGATGCATGAACTCACTGCGTTGCGCGTGGCTCGCAGCCTTGTTCGTTTTCGCGTCCGCATGGGCGCAGGATCCTTCCACCCCTCGACAAGCTCATGGCTCGGCGCAAGCTGCGGCGGCAAGCTATCCGAACAGACCGATCCGCATCATCGTTCCCTTTCCCGCCGGCGGTGCAGCCGACGCCCTGCCGCGCATCGTCGGGGAAAAACTCGCGACGAAATGGAGCCAGCCCGTGATCGTCGAGAACCGCGCCGGAGCCTCCGGCAGCATCGGAGCGGAGGCCGTGGCGCGCGCCGACCCGGACGGCTACACGCTGCTGGCCACGCCGCCGGCACCGCTCGTCATCAATCCCAGCCTGTATGCACAGCTTCCCTACGACCCCAAGCAGTTCGTGCCGGTGAGCGTCGTGGCGGCGATCCCGAGCGTGCTCCTCGTCAACGCGGCGAAAGTCCAGGCGAGTACGCTCCAGGAGTTCGTCGCGCTCGTGCGCGCCAACCCGGACAGATTCAACTATGCGTCGCAGGGCACGACCACGGTTTCGTTTCTCACGACGGAAATGTTCAAGACCGCGGCGGGGGGTCTGAGAATCACCCACGTGCCCTACAAGGGAACCGCGCCCGGTCTCGCGGCCTTGCTCGCGGGCGAAGTGGAGGTGATGTTCGACAATCTCGGTGTGACGGTGCAGCACGTCCGCGCGGGCAAGCTCAGGGCGCTCGCGGTCGGGAGCGATCGGCGCGTGCCTTCGCTTCCCGATGTGCCGGCGATGGCGGAGTTCTATCCGGGCTTCGTGTCGGTCGCGTGGTTCAGCGTTTCGGCTCCGCCGAAGACTCCGGTGGCGATTGCCGAGAAACTCTCCTCAGCGATCGCGGAAATACTCAAGGAGCCCGACGTCGCCAGGCGCCTCGATGGACTGTCAGCCGAGCCGATCGGCAGCACTCCGGCCGGGATGGCGGCGATCATGAAAGAGGACGCCGAGCGCTGGCGCAACGTGATCCGCGCGGCGGACGTGAAATCGGAATGATCGCCTCACCTTCATCCGGACGCCGTTGAAAATGAAAGGGCCCGGAGATTTCCGGGCCCAACGCTGCGGAACGCAGCCGGCGATGCGGTGCTTCTTTACTGCGACAGGCCGGTGGCGCCGAACTTCTCCAAGCTGCCTTCCGATACTTGAGTTTCCTTGACGATCCTTGCGGTCTTGCTGGTCGCCTGGCTCGTCGAGGTCTTGGCCACGACCACGACCTGCTGCAAACCGGTGGCGCCGAACTTCTCCAGGCTGCCTTCCGCTAATTGAGTTTCGCCTGCGAACGCAGAGGAAACAACCAGCAAGCTGCCCACCAGAACAATCGCTGCACGCATGATCGAATCTCCTATGTTGTCGGTTCATCAATACTGTCTGTCGTCTGTCAGCACGCCGTTTCGCTTTGGCGCGCGCGACACCACATGACTTCCTATAGAGCAGGAACCGGGCCAGGAACAAAAGACAAGGAGATTCAACAAGATCACCCTTGAGCCGGGCGGAGAACTCAGCGCAGTGCAATTCCTTCGCGTCGAAAACCGGTAAAAGCGAAAAGATCCGTCGACACTTCCGCACCTGCCAGCTGACACCGGACCGCGACGGAACGAATCGCGGGGGTGCATCGATGATCTTCAGTTCTACTTGTAGAAGACGTGCCCGCCGATCCGCGCGAGCGGCCGCTTGCCTCTCGCCCAGTCGGGCTTGATGTAAGTCGCGTGAAAGTACATTGCGTTCTCCAGCACCGGCGCCTCCCGCCCATAGTAGACCGCTTCGGCGACTTCCCAGGCGAGCAGCCATCGCTCGCCTTTGGGGTTCGGTAGCGAATCGAACTCCGTCCACGAAAAAGCGCCCACATAGCGCTGGCGGAGCGGGTCCCAGTTTTTCTGATAGACCACGCCGCAGACCGTATTGGGATACCGGCCCGAGGCCTTGCGGTTCATCGTGACCTCCGCCACCGCATATTGACCGGCAACGGGTTCGCCCCGCGCTTCGAAATACACGTTCCGCGCAAGGCAGGTGAGATTGCGCCTGTCGTCCTGGCGCGCATAGACCGCCTGCAGGGCGAGAGTGAAGATCGCGACGATCAGCCCGAGAACTAGGGCAAACACCCAGGGCTCCTTGTCTGCCGCGTGCCAGGACACGCGCGCGTCGTACCAACCCCTTGACGCCGCCCGGGCAAGGCGGGAAGGCAACTCGGCGTAAAAGGTTCTTGAGATCATATCGTCGGGGCGACAAGCCGGACCGAGCGCAGCTTTTCCGGGATACGGCGCCCGCCGCTCGGTCGAATAGTCCTCAGAGTCGCACCGCCTTGTCAAGTTCACAAGCCTGCAACCCGCGCGGAACAGGATTTCGCTTCTCTCCCGTGAATTAGTTAATAAGCGAGGCCATGACTTTGGCATAGTCTTACCGGGCTGCAGGTACGCGGAGAAGAAGCTCATGAGAACGAACACCACACTGGTCATCAATTCCAAGGGCGGGTCGGGGAAGACCACGATCACGACTAACCTCGCCAGTTGCTTTGCGGCGAGAGGTATTCCAACCACCGTCATGGACTACGATCCGCAGGGGTCGAGCCTGCAATGGCTGCGCCTCCGCAACCGGCCCGGGGCGAGGATCCACGGGGCCAACGCTGCGCCGCAGAAAGGCGGCCGCATACGCAGCGTCGAGATGTTCGTGCCGGCGGACACGCAACAGCTCGTCATCGACGCGCCCGCCGGCGCCTCGGGCCTGCTCCTGCAGGAAATGCTGGGCCGGGCCGACTGCGTCCTCATACCGGTGGCACCCTCGGCCATCGACATCCACGCCACGGCGAATTTCATCAGGGACCTGCTCCTCACGGGCCGGATCCGCGCGCGCGATATCCGGCTCGCGGTCGTGGCAAGCCGCGTCCGCAGCTCGATGCCGGTGTATCAGCCCCTCGAACGGTTTCTCGGTTCGCTGGGCTTGCCGCTCCTCGCACGCATCAGCGATTCAGACGTCTACGTCAAGGCCGCGGAGGAGGGGCTGGGGATTTTCGATATGACTCCGCCGGCGGCGGAAGCGGAACGCGCGGAATTCGCGCCGATCGTCGGATGGCTGGAGAGGCAGCGCGACTACCCGACGTCTGCCGGCGGAAAGGTCGTCGATCTCGCGCGCAGGCGCTGGATGGAAAGGAACCGGACCTTCTCGTCGGTCGGCTCGAGGCTCTGAGCCGCGGCGCCCGCAGCCTGCCCGGCGATGCCTCCGGGCTCTACTCCACCCTGACGCCCGAGAGCCGGATCAGCCGGTCCCAGCGCTCGTATTCCGATCTGATGTACGCCGCGAACTCCTCCGGCGTGTTACCGACCACCTCGAACCACTGCCGGGTGACGTAGCGCTCGCGGAACGCCGGGTCGTTGAGGATCTTCATGGTGTCGGCGTAAATCCTCGCGACGAGCTCGCGCGGCATGCCGGCCGGGCCCATCAGGGAGAACCAGGTGCCCGCCTCATAGCCGGGGACGCCCGACTCGGCGACGGTGGGCAGGTTCGGCAGCCCCGGGATACGGCTCGCCGTGGCCGCCGCGATCAGCCGCAACCTGCCGTCCCGCGCGTGCGGCTCGACGAGGAGCGGCGTCACCATCATCATCTGGATCTGCCCGGCGAGCAGGGCCATGACCGCCGGCGCCGCGCCCTTGTAGGGCACGTGCACGATGTCGATGCCGGCGAGCTTCTTCAGGTAGTCCACGCTGATGTGTCCGGAGGAGCCGAGGCCGAACGAGCCGTAGGAAATCTTGCCGGGATTCGCTTTCGCGTAGGCGACGAATTCCTGGAAGCTGTTCGCCGGCAGCGACGGGTGCACCGCGATCACCCAGGGAAAGCGCACCAGCACCGTGATCGGCGTGAAACCGCGCAGGCCGTCGTAGGGCAGGTTCTTGTACAAGTGAGGGTTCATCACGAACGAGGACGCGTCCGACACCAGCAGCGTATGGCCGTCGGGCGCCGATTTCGAGACGTAGTCCGCCCCCAGGATCTGGTTCGCGCCCGGGCGGTTCTCGACGATGACGGACTGACCCCAGAGCTCGGAGAAACGCGGCGCGAGCGCGCGCGAGAACGCGTCGGTCGCGCCTCCGGGCGAGGTCGGCACGACGATCTTGACCGCGTGCGTTGGGAATGTCTGTGAATATGCCGGCGCGGCGACCGCGCAGGCGAGAAGGACGGCAAGAGTTCGAATCACCGGGAATCCTCCCTCTAAGAATCTGCTTGTTGCAAAAAAGCTTGCGTCATCCCCGCGAAAGCGTGGATCCAGTGACCGTTCCACCGCTGGATTCCCGCTTTCGCGGGAATGAAGGCATTTGCACGTGCTCATTGCAACGGTTTCTAGCTCTCGGCTTCGACGCTCAGCGACATCGCGCCGATTTTCTCGATGCTGCCCTTCAAGTGGTCGCCCGCGGCGAGCTTCTTCACGCCCGCCGGCGTGCCGGTGGTGATCAAGTCGCCCGGGCGCAGCGTGAGCACGCCGGAGAGGAATCTGATGTGCTCGCGCAGGCCGCAGATCATGTCGCTGGTGTGCGCGGTCATCGCCGGCGCGCCGTTCAGCTCCACTTCGATCGTCAGGTTCTGCGGATCGTCGATCTCGTCGCGGGTGACGATCCAGGGGCCGAGCGCGGTGAAGGTGTCGAAGCCCTTGCGGATGTTGCGGGTGTTCTGCCGGTTGCGCCCCCAGGGGTCGCGCTGGCTGATATCCCAGCAGAGGGTGTAGCCGAACACGTAATCGAGCGCCTTCTCCTCGCTGACTTTCCTCGCCTGCTTGCCGATCACCGCGCACAACTCGCACTCGAAATCCACGTCCTTCGAGATCTTCGGCAGGACGATGGCGTCGCCCGGCCCGATGATGGACGAACTCGGCTTGAGAAAAAATTCGGCCATCAGGTCGTCCTTGCCGAGCGCGTCGCGGTCGGGCCCGCCGGACTTGGCGAGCATCTCGGCGGCATGGGCTTTGTAGTTCGCCGCCGCCGCCCACAGCGACGGAGGATTGAGGATGGGCGCGAGGAGCTTGACGGAAGCGAGCGGCAGCGAATGTCCCATCCGCACCGACTCGCGCGTGCACTTCATGGCGGCGGGCTGGTTCGCCAGCACGGCGATCACTTCGAGCATGGTGTGGCCGGGCTTCAAGTGCCCGGCCGTTACCAGCGCGGGGCCGATCGGATGCACCCGGTCCCCTTCCACCACGCCCGCCTCGTTCCCGTTGTACTGGCAGATCTTCATCGCGCTCCTCCACAAGGGTCATAGCTTAGCCAATCCCGAGAGGGTAAGCTTTGCGGCATGCTGAAACCCGTCGGCCTGACCCACGGCCACTACGAGTGCCGGTCCCTGGACGAGACCCTCCCGGTGCTGACCGACCTTCTTGCCATGCAGGTCGTCGAGCGCAGGAACGGCGAGGCTATCCTGCGGCATCCCAACACCGCGTGGCGGCTCGTCGTCCACGAAGGCGGGCCGGGCGCGCCCGACAAGCCGCACAACAACCATTACGGCGTCCGCGTGGCGAATCCCGAGGAAGTGGAGGCGGCCTTTGCGTACATCGACGCCCACCGCGAGAAGTATGGGATCAAGCGGCTGATGAAGCCGCACTCCACCCACTTCGCCCGGTCCATCTACCTCGGCGAGCCGGGCGGCAACACCCTGGAGATCGAATGCTACGATCCGCGCGCCGCGGCCGAAGGGCGGTCCATCGCAGCGCCGCATTGGGACCATCTCTTATCGGAAAGTGATTTCTCCGGACGCGGCTACGTTCCTCAGGCCCTCACCCACGGGACTTTGGAGTGCGACGACAAGGAAGCGAGCGTCCGGTTCTACCGCGACGTGCTGGGATTGCAGATCGTGGGCGGCGGCAGGATCTCCTCCTACATCAAGCATCCATCGACGCCGTGGTACATCGTCGTGCTGCCCATTCCCAAACGGCGGAAGTTCCTGTCTGCGATGAATCGGTTCACGCTGACCGTCGCGTCGGCGGCGGAGGTTCGAGAGGCGCATCGTGAGTTTTCGGCCACCGGCAAAGCGGCGGGAATCGGTGCGCTGGAAGAATTGCAGCAGGGGAACGGACGGACGTCATTCACCTTCAGCGACCTGGATCGGAATTGGTGGGAGATCGCGGCGACCGACGGCGCGTAGTTCATCCACGGCGCGCTTCGAGCGCCGCGCGCACCGCCTCGTCGACGTCCTGCAGGAAAACGAATTCCATTTTTTCCTTCGCTTCCGCCGGGACTTCCTCGAGGTCCTTGCGGTTGCGGACGGGCAGCATCACGCGGCGGATCCCGGCGCGCATGGCGGCGAGCACTTTTTCCTTGATGCCGCCCACGGGCAGCACCAGGCCTCGCAGGCTGATCTCGCCCGTCATCGCGGTGTCGGCGCTCACCGCGCGCTCGGCGAAAAGCGACGCGAGCGCAATGAACATGGCGACGCCGGCGCTCGGACCGTCCTTCGGGATCGCGCCCGCCGGCACGTGAACGTGCACGTCGCTCTTCTCGAACCCGGCCGCGTCGATGCCGAGCGACGCCGCACGCGATTTCACGAGCGTGAGAGCGGCCTGCGCCGATTCCTTCATCACGTCGCCGAGCTGCCCGGTGAGGATCAACCTCCCGCTGCCCGGCGTGCGGCTCGCTTCGATGAAGAGGATGTCGCCACCGACCGGCGTCCAGGCGAGCCCCGTGGCGACGCCCGGCATTGCCGTGCGCAACGCCACCTCGTTCTCGAACTTCGTCGGCCCCAGGATCTCTGCGAGGTCCCCTTCGTCGATTTTCACTGTCTGGACGGTACCCTCGGCAATCCGCACCGCGGCGCGCCGGCACACCGCGCCGATCTCGCGCTCCAGCGACCTCACGCCCGCTTCGCGCGTGTAGTCGCGGATGATCGCGGTCAACGCCTCATCGGTAATCTCGAGTTGCTCGGGCTTCAAGCCGTTTTCCTTGAGCTGGCGCGCGAGGAGGTAGCGGCGCGCGATCTCGCGCTTCTCCTCCTGTGTGTAACCCGGGAGCTGGATGATCTCCATGCGGTCGCGCAAGGGGCCCGGGATCGTGTCGAGCACGTTCGCCGTGGTGATGAAGAGCACGCGCGAAAGGTCGTAGGGCACGGCGAGATAGTTGTCGCGGAACGTGTTGTTCTGTGCCGGATCGAGCACTTCGAGCAACGCCGAGGACGGATCGCCGTGGAAGCCCGCGCCGAGCTTGTCGATCTCGTCGAGCATCATCACGCAGCCGCGCGTGCCGGCTTTCTTGAGCGCCTGGACGATGTTGCCGGGCAGCGCGCCGATGTAGGTGCGCCGGTGCCCGCGTATCTCGGCCTCGTCGTGAACGCCGCCGAGCGACACCCGCACGAACTTGCGCCCCAGCGCTCTCGCAACGCTCTGGCCGAGCGAAGTCTTGCCGACGCCGGGCGGACCGACGAAGCACAGTATGGGTCCGTGCCCTTCGGGGTTCAACTTGCGCACCGCGAGAAATTCGACGATGCGCTTCTTCACCTGATCGAGGCCGAAGTGGTCCGCGTCGAGAATGCGCCGCGCCTCCGCCATGTCGATCGCGTCGGGCGCGGGGCTCTTCCAGGGCAGCTCGATCAGCCAGTCGAGATAGGTGCGCACCATCGAATGCTCGCCCGAGGCATCGGACATGCGCGCCAGGCGTTTCAATTCCTTCGCCGCCTGCTTCTCGACTTCTTCGGGCATGCCGGCCTCGGCGATCGCTTTCTTGAGCTCCTCGATTTCGGCGGCCTGCCCTTCCTCGCCCTCGCCCAATTCCTTCTGGATCGATTTCATCTGCTCGCGCAGAAAGTACTTGCGCTGGGTCTCGTCCAGGCTCGTCTTGGTGCGCTCGTCGATCTCGCGCGAGAGCTTGAGCACCTCCAGCCGGCGGCCGAGCAACTCGAGCACGCCATCCAGGCGCTTTTGAAGCTCCACCGTTTCGAGCAGCGCCTGCTTCTCCGCGACTTCGATATCCATGACGGCAGCGACGAGGTCGGCGAGCGCTCCGGGCGATGACATGCCCTGGACGCCTGCGACCAGCTCCTGCGGCGCCTGCGGCAGAAGCTCGAGGACCCGGAGCGCGCGCTCCTTCAATTGCACGAATCGCGCTTCGATCTCGTTGCCGGTGGCCTCGGGCTCTGCTATGCGCCCGACGCGCGCGACCATGAACGGATAACCCTCGATATACTCGACCACGCGGAAGCGCTGCTGTCCCTGGCAGATAACGTGATGCGTGCCGTCGGGCGTCGTGACGTAGCGCACGATGTCGGCCGCCGTGCCGACCAGGCAAAGCTCGTCCGGCCCGGGCTTCTCGGTCTCCGCGTTTCGCTGCAGCAGGACGCCGATCGGCCGCTTCGCCTTCGCGGCTGCCTGAGCGGCGGCGATCGAGGCTTCGCGGCCCAGCGCGAGCGGCATGACCATGCCGGGGAAGAGCACCATCTTGCGCACGGGCAGGATGATGAGCGCGTCCTCGGGAAGCGAGTACGTCCCTTCGGGCGCCGACCGGGACGCGGCGGCGCTCGCCCTTTCGCCCGCCGGATTGCGGTCCCTGCTGTCGAGTTCCAGATTCATGTCGTTGACCCCAGCCTTCTCAAATCGAGCGTCAGGCAGCCGTTCGCAAGGCGCCGATCGACGAGCCGGTACTGGCCGGCAGGCAGCACGATGCGGCGCTCGAAGCGGCCATAGGGAATCTCCAGGCGGTAAATGATGGCGCGCTGATACTCCACGGGAAATGCGCGCTCGCCGCGAACGACGACGCTTCCCGATTCGAGGAAAACCTCGAGCTCGTTCGCCGCGACGCCCGGAAGCGCGACAGAGAGCGTGAGCCCCTCGCCCGTCTCGTAGAGATCGACCGGCGGCTCCCATCCCGGCGCTTCAGCCGCGCCGATCTGGAAGAACTGATGCTGCAGCCTCTCCGCACCCCGGAGCAGCTCCAGCGCTTCCGCCCACACCCACGACCGCGGATCGCGATAGGTCATTCAAGTCCCTTGGACACAACCCTGCCGGGGCCATTCCCCCGCAGCTTGACCTTGATCAAATGGGGGCATGGGCGGAAAGCACAACCCCGAAGGACGTGAGCTTTGCCGAATGTTGAACTCGTCGGCCTGACTCACGGCCACTACGGATGCCAGGCCCTTGGACGAGACGCTTCGCGTGCTTACGGGACCCTTGCCATGCAAGTCGTCGACCGTAGCGACGGCTACGCGGCCCTGCGGCATTCGAACATGGCGTGGCGAGCGAATCCCCGCCGACGCGCCGCAATCTAGTGCTTGAAGCTCTCCTGAACGGCGCACATCGGTCTTATGTTAACTTGGCTCGGCGTGCGCACCCCTCAACGGGGCGAATCGGAGCGAGTCTAGTGGTAAATATCGCAGTACGTGACCTTAGACAAATTAGATCGGAATCGCCAGCAGCGTATCGATCGCACGGCTATCGAGCACTACGACCCTCTCCTCGAACATCGCCTTCCCGCCCTCGCCGTTCAGCCGCACACGATCGAGGTACCGCCCGCTCGCAAAAAGCATCGACTCGCCCGTGTGCATGATGCGCACGACCTGGAAGTTCGAGCTTGCGCGCGCCGTGTTCGCGTCCATTCGCTCGACAATCGTCGATGAGACGGCGTGCCGATACCGCTGCGCTTCGTAAATGTTGGCGTGCCGCAACGCCGCGATGCGATCCATCAACATCGCACGCGAGTCGGCGTAGACGATGGAGAGAGGGAGGCCGCGCTCGTAATTCTCCGCGGTGGTGATGCGGTAGCGTCCGTTCTCAACGAAGAATCCCGGCCAGTCTTCCAGCCGGTCGTCGTCGATGGCGTGGACGTAGCGCGCGAGGAGGTTTTCGACGGTGAGTTGGAGTTGGATATCCATCTAGGATCGAAGAGCAGATTCCTCGCTTCGCTCGGAATTCACGCTTGCGCCAGCGGACGAACGGCATGCAACCGGCCGCCCATTTCCCGCTGCGCGGTCTTCAGATCGTAGGCCGCTTGCAGATTGAGCCAGTATTGCGGCGATTGCCCGAAAGCACGGCCGAACAGCAGCGCCAGCTCCGCCGTCACGGGACGCGTGCCCTTGATGACGTGGGAAATCCGCATAGGCGATACTCCGATGGCGCGGGCAAATTCGGCCTGGGACGTGCCCAATCCTTCAAGCGCCTCGGAAAGGAATTCCCCCGGATGGATCGGTGGCAAACCGTTCTTGACAGTCATGTCGGTAACTCCTCAGTGGTAATCGGTGATTTCCACATCGAACGCATCGCCGCGCTCGAAGCGAAAACACACGCGCCATTGGTCGTTGATGCGGATGCTCCACTGCCCCTTCCGGTCGTACTTCAATGCCTCCAGGCGGTTGGAAGGCGGGAA
>DATDGA010000328.1:0-6231 GCA_036522335.1 Burkholderiales bacterium | reverse complement strand
AATCAATGACACCAAGGTAAAAGTAGCAGATGCATATCATTCCAAGTTTTGAACTCGTAACTTCATCCAGCCGGATGGAATCAACGTTCGCGCGCAGTATATCTTTGGTCGAACATTGCGTTAGGGCCCATCCATGCCAGCCTGGCTGATTCCCGCACTCAAGGCTGCTCTGCCTCACATCGGCACGATCATTTCGGCCGCCGCGCCGGTATTCACCCGGAAAAGTGCCGATGTGGTGGCCAATCAGACCTTGCTGTTGCAGCAGCAGATCACGGAGCTTCAATCCGCGGCGTCTCAGAACGCCGCGCACATCAAGGAGCTGGCGGAGCAGTTGCAAACCACGGTGGCGGCCCTGGAACAGGCCGCTTCGATTGCAGAAACGAGGCTTCGCCGCGCGCTCTTGCTTTGCGTCGGTTCGGCGGTCCTGTCCGCAATTGCCCTGGGTATCGTACTGGTCCTCGTTTTCTGAGCTCGGCGAGACGGCAGGACTCATCCCTCCCGCGCCAGCACGCCGTCCTGATATTCACCTGGCGCAAGCGCCGGAGAGACCTGCCATCTGTCAACTGAATCGACACCTTTTCGTTCGGCTATTGGTAGTTCTAGGTGTGACAGGGAGAAGAAATGAGATGGACTATGCGACGGAATACCCGAGGACGAGTCTGTGCCGCCGAAGGTGAGAGAACTCGTCGCCGAACTTGAACGGGCGGGTTTCGTGGACCGGAGCGGGAAGGGTAGTCACCGAAACTTTGTCCACCCGAGAGTTTCTAAACCGATCACAATATCGGGTGCGCTTGGCGATGACGCAAAACACTATCAGATCCGTGCAGTGAAGCGCGCTGTCGAGGAGTCAAAAGCATGAAGGAAAGTGCGAGGTACGCGAAGATCGTCGAGTGGTCGGAGGAAGACCAGTGCTTTGTCGGTAGTTCTCCAGGCCTCATCTACGGTGGGTGCCACGGCACGGACGAAAGAGCCGTCTTCGAGGAACTGTGCCACGTCGTGGAGGACGCAATTGCGCTTTATCATCACGATGGAAAGCCTCTCCCTCCGCCGACATCGGGTCGCGACTTCGCCAACAAGATGCAGAATGTCGCGTGAGGAGGCAGCGTACCGGAGGCACGCGAGTGTAGTGCCCGCCGGCAACGGCAGACGATAGCGCTCATCTCTCCCGCACCAGCACCCCATCCTGCAGCCGCATCACGCGATGCGCCCGCGCGGCGAGCGAGGGCTCGTGGGTGACGATCGCGAGGCTGGTGCCGAGCGCGCGGTTGAGCTCGAGCATCAGTCCGAACACGCCGTCCGCGGTCCGGCGATCGAGGTTCCCGGTCGGCTCGTCGGCGAGCACGCACGCCGGGCGGGTGACGAGCGCGCGAGCGAGCGCCGCGCGCTGGCGCTCGCCTCCGGAGAGCTCGCCCGGAGCGTGGTGCAGGCGCTCCGCGAGGCCCACTTCCTTCAGCATCTCAGCCGCCGTGGCGCGCGCTTCAGCCGGCTCGGTGCGGCGTATGAGGAGCGGCATCGCGACGTTCTCGAGCGCGGTGAACTCCATCAGCAGGTGGTGGAACTGGTAGACGAAGCCGAGCGATCGGTTGCGTACCAGCCCCCGTTCCCGGTCCGAGAGACCGTGCATGGGCCGGCCCATGACGTCGACTTCCCCCGAAGTCGGCTCGTCGAGCCCACCGAGCAGATGCAGCAGGGTGCTCTTGCCCGACCCGGAAGCGCCGACGATGGCGACGAATTCTCCCGCCTCGATCTGGAGGTCGATGCCGACCAGTACCGGCACGGCGGCGTCGCCCTGGCGATAGATCTTGCGGAGCTTGCGGCACCCGAGGACCGGCGCCCCGCTCCGGGCCTCATTCATAACGCAGCGCCTCGGCCGGATTCACGCGCGAACCGCGCCAGCTCGGATAAATCGTCGCGAGGAGCGAGAGCGTCAGCGAGACGAGCGTAATGACGATCACGTCGGACATCCGCAGATCGGAAGGCAGCTCGGTGATGTAGTACACCTCGCGCGACAGGAACTGGAAGCCCAGCAGGCGCTCGAGAAAAGGGACGATCACGTCGATGTTGAGCGCCGTCGGTATTCCGCTGAAGACTCCGATCAGCGTGCCGATCGTGCCGATCAGCGCGCCTTGAACGATGAAAATCTTCATGATGCTCACCGGGCTCGCGCCGAGCGTGCGCAGAATCGCGATGTCGGGCTGCTTGTCGGTGACTGCCATCACCAGCGTCGAGACGATGTTGAAAGCGGCCACCAGCACGATCAGGAACAGGATGATGAACATCATGTTCTTCTCGATCTGCACGGCGCGGAAGAAGTTGGCGTGACTGCGGGTCCAGTCGGAAATGAACAGGTCGCCGCGCAGCCGCGCGCTCAGGTCGCGCACCACCTCGCGCGATTCCATGAGATCCCGGAGCTTGAGCCGCACGCCGGACACCCGATCGCCCATCTGATAGAGCTTCTGCGCGTCCTCGAGGTGAATGAGCGCGAGACCCGAGTCGTACTCGAACATGCCGACTTCGAAAATACCGACAACGGTGAATTGCTTGAGGCGGGGAAGGATGCCCGCCGGGGTCACCAGTCCCTGCGGAGCAATCAGCGTCACTTTGTCGCCCGTTGCCGCGCCGAGCGCGCGCGCGAGCTCCGAGCCGAGCACGATCCCGAATCCTCCCGGAACCAGCGCATCGAGCCTGCCCTTGATCATGTGCGAACCGATGTCCGCGACCTTGTCCTCGAGCCCGGGATCGATCCCCCTCACCACGGAGCCGCGCACGCTGCCGCTGAAGGACAGCATCGCCTGCGCGTTGACGAAGGGCGCGGCGGCGGTGACTTGAGGATGTTCGGCCGCCTCCTTCGCCACCGTCTGCCACGCTCCCAGCTGGTTGCTGAATCCGGTGATCTGCACGTGCGAAGCCACGCCGAGAATGCGCGCGCGCAGCTCCTTCTGGAAGCCGTTCATCACCGACAGCACGACGATCAGCGCCCACACTCCGAGCGCGATGCCCGCCATCGAAACGATCGAGATGAACGAGATGAAATGATTGCGGCCGCTGTCTCGTTTGCGTGCGCGCGTGTAGCGCAGACCGACGAAGAGTTCGTATTGCACGCGCGAAGTGTGCCACAACCGGTGATAAACTCGAAATCGAATGCACTGCCATCTGTACATTCCGGATTTTTTCTCCGCCGAGGAAATCCCTCTCGAGAATCGCCTCGCAGCCCTGGAGACGCTGATCGCAAAGGGACGCCGCAGCCGCAAGGCGTCGGCCTCGCCAGAGGCCTGGCTGTTCGAACGCTTCGGCGTGCCGAAGCAGCGCGACTGGCCGGTCGCGCCCTACAGCCTGCTTGCCGACGGCGGGACGCCCGAGCGCCATTTCTGGATGCGCGCGGACCCGGTGCACCTGCGCGCCGGGAACAACAGTCTCATCCTCGCCGACAGCGGGGCATTCGAGGTCTCCCGCGCCGAGGCGGAGGCGCTCGTCGAGACGCTCAACCGGCATTTCGGCGAGACGATGCTCTTCTATCCCATGCATCCGGCGCGCTGGTACGTGCGGCTCGACAAGGTAACCGAGGTACAGACTACGCCGCCTGCCGCGGCGCACGGAGAGACGATCGAGGGGAAGCTCCCTTCGGGCGACGACGCGATGCGCCTTCACGCATGGATGAACGAGGCCCAGATGCTCCTGCACGAACATCCGGTCAATACGGCGCGCGAGGCGCGCGGGGAACCGGTTCTGAACAGCATCTGGTTCTGGGGCGGCGGTATCATCGACCCCGTGAAAGCCCGGACGTTCTCGACGGTCATCGGCGACGATCCCCTCGCCCGGGGCCTCGCGCTCGCGGCCGGAATTCCGCACCGGGCGCTGGCGAATGACGCCGGCTCCGCGCTCGCAGGCCTGGAAGGCGAAGGCGTCGCGCTGATCGTGCCGGACTCGCCGCGAACTTCGGCGGGCGGCGATTTTCGCGTGCGCTGCGCCGCGCTCGAGCGCGACTGGTTCGCGCCGCTGCTCGCGGCGCTCGAGTCCCGGCGGATCGGAATGCTAACGCTCCACCTTTGCGGCGCGGACTCGCTGCTCGAGGTCGAAATCGTACCTTCGGACTTGCGCTATTTCTGGCGGCGGCGGAAGCCGCTATCGACCTACACATAGCCGATGTCCGAGATAGTTACCCGCTCAGTTCCGCTGCGCATGCAGGACCAGCTCGTGCGCGAAGGTTTGCACCCGGTCATGGCGAGGGTCTGCGCCTCGCGCGGAATCGGGCAACGCGGCGAGCTCGATGACGCGCTCTCCGGTCTCCTCCCGCCTTCGGATTTGCTGAGCGCGGACCGCGCGGCCGAGCTGCTCGCCGATGCCATCGCGGCGGACAAGCGCATGCTCATCGTCGCCGACTACGACTGCGACGGAGCCACCGCCTGCGCGCTCGGCGTGCGCGCGCTTTCGGCCTTCGGGGCGAACGTCGGCTATCTCGTCCCCAACCGCTTCGAGTTCGGCTACGGGCTGACGCCGGAGATCGTCGCGCTCGCGGCGCAGTCCAAACCCGATCTCCTCATCACGGTGGACAACGGAATCGCGAGCGTCGAGGGCGTGGACGCGGCGAACCGGCTCGGCATCGCGGTCGTCGTTACCGACCATCATCTTCCCGGATCCGAACTGCCGCGCGCCGCGGCCATCGTCAATCCGAACCAGCCCGGCTGCGCGTTTCCGAGCAAGAGCCTCGCGGGCGTCGGCGTGATGTTCTACGTGATGCTTGCGTTGCGCGCCGAACTGCGCAAGCGCGGCGCCTTCGCCGGCAAGGAGGAGCCGAACCTCGGCGATCTGCTGGACCTGGTCGCCCTGGGCACGGTCGCCGACGTCGTGCCGCTCGATTTCAACAACCGCGTCCTGGTCACCCAGGGCCTGAAACGCATTCGCGCAGGCCGCATGCAGGAGGGCGTGCGTGCACTCTTTGCAGTGGCCGGCCGCGAACCTTTCCGCGCGAGCGGATTCGATCTCGGGTTTCTGCTCGGACCACGGCTGAACGCAGCCGGGCGCTTGTCCGACATGAGCCTGGGGATCGAATGCCTGGTCACCGAAAATCGCGGACGTGCGCTCGAGATCGCCCGCCAGCTCGACGACTTGAACCGGGCGCGACGCTCGATCGAAGCGGACATGCAGGCGCAGGCCGAGGATCTGATGGAGAAGATCTCGGTAGGAGAGAGCTCCAGCATTAGCCTGTACGACCCGAGCTGGCACCAGGGCGTGGTCGGCATCCTCGCCGGGCGCGTCAAGGACCGCTACCACCGCCCGACCTTTGCTTTTGCGCCGGCCGGCTCAGGCGAACTGCGGGGCTCGGGCAGGTCGATCGCCGGCCTGCATCTGCGCGACGCCTTGGATCTCGTAGCCAAGCGCGACCCACCCCTGCTCCTGCGCTTCGGCGGGCACGCCGCCGCCGCGGGACTAACGCTGCGCGCAGCGGATTTCCAGCGCTTTGCGGAAAGCTTCGAGGCCATAGCCCGCGAGCTGCTCTCGCCCGCGCAACTCGCGCGGGCGGTCGAGACCGACGGATCGCTGGAACCTGCGTATCTCGATCTCGGCCTCGCACAGCTCCTGGACCGCCAGGTCTGGGGACAGGGATTTCCGCAGCCCCTCTTCTGCGACGAGTTCGAGGTGCTCGCCCAGCGCGTGGTCGGCGAGAAACACCTGAAGCTCAAGCTCGCGCGCGCCGGGCGCATCGTGGAGGCCATGCGCTTCAACGCGCTCGATCCCCTGCCTTCGTCCGTGCGCGCGGCGTACAGCCTCTCGGTCAACGAGTTCAACGGCGCGCAAAATCTGCAGCTCGTGATTCAGCACTGGGAGCCCGTTTCATGAGCTATGCACGCATCAGGATTTCCTGGCCCAAGGGTGCCGTCAGCGCCACCCTCTACGACACACCGAACGCGCGCGCCCTCGTCGCGGCGCTGCCGATCCAGGCGAAGGCCCAGACCTGGGGCGAAGAGGTCTACTTCGATATTCCGGTGACCGCGGCGCTCGAGCGCGACGCGAAGCAAGTGGTGCCGCCCGGTTCCGTTTGCTTCTGGACCGAAGGCAGCGCGCTTGCCCTCCCCTGGGGCCGAACTCCCGTATCCGAAGGCGACGAATCGCGCCTCGTGACCCGCTGCAACGTCCTCGGAACAATCGACGGTGATGCGAGACAGCTCGCGTCGGTGCGTTCGGGCGACGCGATTACGGTGACGTTGGAGTAAGAGTCAATTTTCCCGCATG
>DATDGA010000327.1:0-11247 GCA_036522335.1 Burkholderiales bacterium | reverse complement strand
AGAATATGTTCGCGCGTCTGCGGCATCGGCCCGTCGGCCGCCGACACCACCAGGATCGCCCCGTCCATCTGCGCGGCGCCTGTGATCATGTTCTTGATGTAGTCGGCGTGCCCCGGGCAGTCCACGTGTGCGTAGTGGCGCTTCTCGGTCACGTACTCCACGTGCGCCGTGTTGATCGTGATCCCGCGCGCCTTCTCCTCCGGCGCCGCATCGATCTGGTCGTAGTTCTTCGCCTCCCCTCCGTACTTCTTCGCCAGCACGTGCGTCATCGCCGCCGTCAGCGTCGTCTTGCCGTGATCCACGTGCCCGATCGTCCCCACGTTCACGTGCGGCTTGGTGCGCTCAAATTTGCCCTTGGACATGATGTGTTCCCCTGCTCCTATACTGATGCTGTGGTGCCGTTGGTGCGGATTGAACGCACGACCTCTCCCTTACCAAGGGAGTGCTCTACCACTGAGCTACAACGGCTGCGTGCGTGTCGATAAACCTGTTTCACCGCGTAGAAATCTGGAGCGGGTGAAGGGAATCGAACCCTCGTCGTAAGCTTGGAAGGCTTCTGCTCTACCATTGAGCTACACCCGCGCCGTGTAACCAATTTTCGCGACCGAACCCTTCTTAAGCCTGCTTGAGGTGACCGATGACTGGTGGAGGAGGTTGGATTCGAACCAACGTAGGCGCAAGGCCAACAGATTTACAGTCTGCCCCCTTTAACCGCTCGGGCACCCCTCCGAACGAAACCGCTGATTATGCGTAGTATTCCAGGTGTTGTCAACGCTCGCTGGCATACATTTCGCTTTAGCCGCCCGCTCTCTGGTCTGAAGAGGCCGCGCCGGCGACCATCAAACCGACTGCGAGAGTCTGTGAGACCCCGGTGAGGCGCTCTCTCAGACAGGGCCTGGTCCTGATCCCGGGCCTGCTTTGCGATCGCCTTCTCTGGGAACCGCAGGTCGCCGCGCTCACCGATCTGGCAGAGTGCTGGGTCGCCGATCATACACGATCGGAGACCATGGCCGGGGTCGCCGCCGACGTCCTGCGCGATGCGCCCTTCGAAAACTTCGCCCTGGCCGGACTGTCCATGGGCGGATACGTCGCCCTGGAAATGATTCGCCAGGAAAAATCCAGGGTGAAGAAGCTCGCCCTCCTCGACACCGGCGCTCGCCCGGATACCCCCGAGCAATTGCGAAAGCGCGGGGAATTGATCGCGCTCGCCGAGCGCGGTCGCTTCCTCGGTGTCACGCACGCGCTCCTTCCCATGCTCGTGCATTCGGCGCATCTCGCGAACCGGGATTTGGTCTCCACTATAAGGACCATGGCCAAGAACACGGGCAAGGACGCCTTCATTCGCGAAGAGCGCGCCATCATGAGCCGGGCCGACAGCCGTCCGTTACTGCCGGGCATCGCCTGTCCGACCCTCGTGCTGTGCGGCCGGCAGGACGCGCTCACGCCGCTCGATCGCCATACGGAGATGGCGCGGGCCGTCGCGGGATCCCGGCTGGAAGTGATCGAAGACTGCGGCCACCTCTCCACGATGGAACGGCCCGAACAGGTCAGCGCCGCGATGAGGCGTTGGCTTCAGTCCTGATTCTCGCGAACAATGCCGGCGCCTGCGCGGTCAAACCCGGGAGTTAGAATGCACGCATGAACGCCCCAGTCCGGCCCCACGAGATCACGCTCGACGACAAATACACCCTCGATCGCGGCCGCGTCTTCATGACCGGAACCCAGGCGCTGGTGCGCCTGCCGATGCTGCAGCGGACCCGAGATCTCGCCGCGGGATTCAACACCGCCGGCTTCATTTCCGGTTATCGCGGCTCCCCCATCGGCGGTTTCGATTACGCGCTGTGGCGCGCGAAAACGCATCTCGAGAAGAACCACATCCGTTTTCAACCCGGCGTGAACGAAGACCTCGCGGCCACCGCCATCTGGGGCACGCAGCAAGTGAACCTGTATCCGGACGCGAAGTACGACGGCGTGTTCGCCCTGTGGTACGGGAAGGGGCCGGGCGTGGACCGCTGCGGCGACGTGTTCAAGCACGCCAATTCCGCCGGCACCTCCAGACATGGCGGCGTGCTCGTGCTCGCCGGGGACGACCACGCGGCGAAGTCATCGACGCTCGCGCACCAGAGCGAGCATATCTTCAAGGCCTGCTGCATCCCGGTGCTCAATGCAGCGAGTGTCCAGGAATATCTGGACCTGGGCCTGCACGGCATCGCCATGTCGCGCTTCTCCGGATGCTGGGTGGCCTTCAAGTGCGTGACCGACGTGATCGAATCGGGCGCGGTCGTGCAGATCGATCCGCAGCGCGTGCAAATCGCCATCCCCCCCGACTTCGCCATGCCGCCGGGCGGACTCAACATACGCTGGCCGGATGGATTTCTGGAGCAGGAAGCGCGGCTGCTCGACTACAAGGTGTACGCCGCGCTCGCCTAC
This sequence comes from Burkholderiales bacterium, assembly GCA_036522335.1. Classification (GTDB taxonomy): domain Bacteria; phylum Pseudomonadota; class Gammaproteobacteria; order Burkholderiales; family SG8-39; genus VBDM01. Next base: position 8,817 of record DATDGA010000327.1, on the reverse strand, counting down.
TGCCGCGCGAACAAGCTCGACCGCATCGTGTGGGACAGCCCCGCAGGTTACCCGCCCCCGCGTTTGGGCATCATCACCACCGGGAAATCCTTCGGCGACACGCTGCAGGCGCTCGCCGATCTCGGCATCGACGAGCGCGTCGCGCGCGATATCGGCATCCGCCTGTACAAGGTGGCGATGTCCTGGCCGCTCGAGCCGCAGGGCGCGAGAAAATTTGCCGAAGGACTCGAAGAGATACTGGTCGTGGAGGAAAAGCGCCAGGTCATCGAGTATCAGATCAAGGAAGAGCTGTACAACTGGCGGGAAGGCATACGCCCTCCGCGCGTGGTGGGCAAGTTCGACGACAACGGCGAATGGTCGATCGCCGAAGGCCAGCCCGCCGGCAACTGGCTGTTGCCGGCGCACTACGAGCTCTCGCCGGCGCTCATCGCCAAGGCGCTGGCGAATCGCTTCGCAAAGCTCGGCCTCGACCAGCGCATGGGCGACCGCTATCGAGAGCGACTCGCCTACCTGGAATTCAAGGAAAAGGCGCTCGCGAAACCGCGCGTCGTGGCAAACCGCCTGCCCTATTTCTGCGCCGGTTGCCCGCACAATACATCGACCAAAGTGCCCGAGGGCAGCCGCGCCATGGCCGGGATCGGCTGCCATTTCATGGCGCTGTGGATGGACCGCAATACCGCCACCTTCACGCACATGGGCGGCGAGGGTGCGCCCTGGATCGGGCAGGCGCCCTTCACCCGTTGCCCTCACGTCTTCGCCAATATCGGCGACGGAACCTATTTCCACTCGGGGCTGCTTGCGATCCGCGCCGCCGCAGCCTCCGGCGTCAGCATGACCTACAAGATCCTCTACAACGACGCGGTGGCGATGACAGGCGGCCAGCACGTCGACGGGCCGCTCGACCCGGCAAGGGTCTCGCGCCAGATCGCGGCCGAAGGAGTGCATACCATCGTCGCCGTCGCGGACGAAAAAGAAGAACTTCCCGCCGGGCTCGACTGGGCGCCCGGCGTGACGATCCGGCCGCGCGAGGAGCTCGACGCGGTACAACGCGAGCTGCGCGAGAAGAAGGGCGTCTCGGCGATCATCTACGTGCAAACCTGCGCTACCGAGAAGCGCCGCCGCAGGAAGCGCGACGAATTTCCCGATCCCGCGAAGCGCGTGGTGATCAACGAGCTCGTCTGCGAAGGCTGCGGCGACTGCAGCGTCCAGTCGAACTGCCTCGCGGTCGAGCCGCTCGAAACCGAATTCGGCAGGAAGCGCGCGATCAATCAGTCCGCGTGCAACAAGGACTATTCCTGTTTGAAGGGTTTCTGCCCGAGCTTCGTCACGGTCGAAGGCGGGAGCCTGAAGAAGGGCAAGGCTACAAGCCCCGAAGGCGAGTCTGAGTTTTCACCGCTATCGGAACCGAAAACGCCGGCGCTGGATCAGCCGTTCCAGGTGCTGGTCACCGGCATCGGCGGCATGGGAGTGATCACCATCGGCCAGATCATGGCCATGGCGGCGCACCTCGAAGGCAAAGGCGCTACCGTGCTCGACATGTCGGGCCTGGCGCAGAAGTTCGGCCCGGTGATGTCGCACGTGAAGATCGCGCAAACGCCCGGAGAATTGCACTCGGCGCGAGTCGGCACCGGCGCCGCGAATCTCGTGCTCGGCTGCGACCTCGTCGTCGCTTCGGGCACCGAAGCGCTCTCGAGGATGAACGACAAGATCACCAAGGTCGTGGTCAATGCCACGGTCTCGCCGACCGCAGAGTTCGTGAAAAACCCCGACTGGCAGCTCCCGGGCACCCGGCTCGAGGCCGACATCGTCGACGCGGCGGGGGCGAAAAACGTCGACTTCCTCGCCGCGGGAAAGCTTGCGACCGCGCTGATGGGCGATGCCATCGCCACCAATATGTTCATGCTCGGCTACGCGTTCCAGAAAGGCTGGGTGCCGCTTGCGGAAGGATCGCTTCTGCGCGCGATCGAGCTGAACGGCGTCGCGGTCGACTTCAACAAGAAGGCGTTACTGTGGGGCCGGCGCGCCGCGGCCGATCTCCCGCGGGTCGAGCGGCTCGCAACCCCGGCCGATGTCATCCCCATTTCCCAGGCGCTCTCGCGCAATATCGACGAACTGATCGCGCGGCGCGTGGAGTACCTCACCGCCTACCAGAACGCGGCTTATGCGACGCGCTACAGGACGCTGGTCGAGCGCGCGCGCTCGGCCGAATCCAAGCTCGGCTCCGGGACCGCCCTCGCCGAGGCCGTCGCGCGCTACTACTTCAAGCTCATGGCCTACAAGGACGAATACGAAGTCGCGCGCTTGTACGCCGATCCGGCTTTCGCGCGCGGGATCGAGACCATGTTCGAAGGCGGCTACCGCCTCAAGTTCCACCTCGCGCCGCCCATCGTCAACAAACCTGATCCGCGCACCGGCGAAGCGCGCAAGTCGGAGTTCGGCGCCTGGGTGATGCCCGCGTTCCGGATACTCGCGAAGCTGAAGGGCGTGCGTGGAACGGCGCTCGACGCCTTCGGCTACACCGAAGAGCGCAGGACCGAGCGGCGGCTCATCCTCGACTACGAAGCGACGGTGGCCGAGCTGCTCGACCGCCTGGATCGCGACAACCTCGAGCTCGCCGTGGAAATCGCAGGCATCCCCGAGCACATCCGCGGGTACGGCCACGTCAAGCGCCGCCACCTCGACGAGGCGAAGAAGAAGGAAGCCGGACTGCTTGCCGCATTCCGCGCGCAGCGTTCCGCAGCCCGGGCCGCGTGATGTCGCTGACGCGCGCCGATCTCGAAGCCGACCGCCTGAAGAAGCTCTTCTGCGAGGCGAACCCGGGCGTTCGCGTGCTCAGCGAAGCCGAACAGAACGCATCCGTGGCAGGCCTCCTCGAGCAGCAGCCCGCGGGCGCCGACGTCTGGCTGTTCGGCTATGGCTCGCTCGTCTGGAATCCGCTCGTCCACTACGAGGAGCGGCGGGTCGCGCACTTGCACGGCTTTCACCGGAGTTTTTGCCTTTGGTCGCACGTCAACCGGGGCTCGCTGCAAAAGCCCGGACTGGTGCTCGGCCTGGATTCGGGCGGCAGCTGCCGCGGCGTCGCGTTCCGCATCGCCGGCCGGCACGCGGCCGACGAACTGCGCCTCCTGTGGCGGCGCGAGATGGTGCTGGGCGCGTACTGCCCGCGCTGGACCCGCGTCGACGCAGGCAAAGAGACGCTGCTCGCGATCGCCTTCTTCGTCAACCGCGAGCACGCGAACTACGCGGGAAGGCTCCAGATGGAAACCGTGATCAGGACACTGGTGAGCACGCGCGGCCACCTGGGCACGCCGGCCGAGTACCTGCTGGAAACCGTGCGCGGCCTGATCGAGCACGGCGTGCGCGACTCCTACCTGCTTGAGCTTCGCAAGCGCGTGCTCGCCTTGCACCCGGAGCTGGCGCCCTCGCGCGTGCGCTGATATCGAAGGGAAAACGGGGATCCGCCGCGCCGGCGCACCCGCACCGTGATTTCCGCACGGCGGAGATCACGAAGGAAGGAATGACTCGTGGGCACCGGTGTTAGAATCTCGCGTCCGCCCAGACCCGCGATTCCGTGAAATATCAACCTCGCCCTGCGCGAGGGAGTGAGCTTGGCCAAAATCGTAATCATCGAAGACGACTTGACGTTCCTCGACCTCCTGCGCGTGCATCTCGCGAGCGCAGGACACGAGGTGCAGACTGCCGAAGACGCGGCGCTCGGCTTGCGCGCCATCATTGCCGACCGTCCCGACATCGTCCTTCTCGACATCTCGGTCCCCTACCTCACCGGATTCGAGATGCTCAAGGCGCTGCACAGCGATCCCGCGACCCGGAAAATTCCGGTGATCGTGCTCACCGGCCACAGCGACGACGAGACCTACGCAAAGGCAAAGAAACTCGGGGCAGCCGACTTCCTGACCAAGCCCATCCAGCGCGACCGGCTGATCAACGCGATCGACGCGCAGCTCGTTCCCCGCAAGCCTAGCCCCAAGAAGAAGAAAGCGACCAAGCGCGCCCCTTAGCCGGCTGCCGCGCACCCTCGCCGGCGCCCGGTTGGGGCGAGGGGGCTAGCTCAATTCCTCCCGGAGCGCGCGCCGCAGGATCTTCCCCACATTTGTTTTGGGCAATTCCTTCCTGAACTCGATGTATTTGGGACGCTTGTAGCCCGTCAGGTTTGCGTGGCAGTGTTTGCGGAGGTCGTCTTCGGTGAGCGCGGGATCCCGCTTCACGACGAACAGCTTGGGTACTTCGCCTGAATGTTCGTCGGGGACGCCGATGACCGCGCACTCCAGCACGCCCGGGTGCATGACCACGACCGCCTCGATCTCGTTCGGGTATACGTTGAACCCGGACACGATAAGCATGTCCTTCTTGCGATCGACGATCCTCACGTAGCCTTTCTCGTCCATCACGCCGATGTCACCGGTGGCGAAGAAGCCGTCGGGACCGAGCACTTTGGCGGTTTCCGCGGGACTGTTCCAGTAGCCCCTCATCACCTGGGGGCCGCGCACGCAAATCTCGCCTACAGAGCCGAGCGGCACATCCTTTCCGTCGTCCCCCCGCAGGACGACTTCCGTGGATGGGATCGGCAGTCCGATCGATCCGTTGTAGTCCTTGAGGTCCAGCGGATTGATGGTCACGGCGGGGGAGGTTTCCGAGAGCCCGTAGGCCTCGACCAGGGTGCAGCCCGTCATTTTTTTCCAGCGATCGGCCACCGCCTTTTGCACCGCCATGCCGCCGCCGAGGGCCACCTTGAGCCCGGAGAAATCGATCTTGGTGAAGTCCGGATGATTCATGAGCGCGTTGAACAGGGTGTTCACGCCGGTAAACATGGTGAACTTGTGTTCGCGAAGCACCCTGATGAAGCCGGGAATGTCGCGCGGGTTGGTGATGAGGATGTTGCATCCGCCCGCCTTCATCATGAGCAGGCAGTTCGCCGTCAGGGAAAGGATATGGTAGAGCGGCAATCCCGTGATGATCGCCTGCGGTTCATCCTCCTTCACCACCGGCTTGATCCACGCGGCGGCCTGCTCGAGGTTGGCGAGGATGTTACGATGCAGGAGCACCGCTCCCTTGGAAACTCCCGTAGTTCCTCCGGTGTACTGCAGGAACGCGATGTCTTCGTGGCCCACGTCTGCGGGCTTGAGCTTGCTGCGCGATCCTTCCTCGATCATCGAATTGAAACGAATCGCGCCGGCGATTTCCCATGGTGGGACCATTTTTTTCACGCGGCGCAGGACGAAATTCACCAGCGCGCCCTTGAAACCGAGCAGGTCGCCGAGCGCCGCGATCACGACGTGTTTGAGCGAAGCTTGCGCAACGACCTGCTGCAACACGTGGGCGAAATTCTCCAGGATCACGATGGCGTCGCAACCGGAATCCTTCAGCTGGTGGCCGAGCTCGCGCGCGGTGTAAAGCGGATTGACGTTGACCACGACGAATCCCGCTCGCAGGATGCCGAAGACGCACACCGGGTATTGAAGGCAATTGGGCATCATCACCGCGACGCGCGCGCCCCTGGCCAGGCCCTTCGCCTGCAGCCAGGCGCCGAAACACCCCGCCAGGCGCTCCAGGTCACCGAAGCTCAAGGTCCTGCCCATGTTGGTGTAGGCGGGGCGATCGCGGTACTTCGCGACCGTGTTCACGAACAGCTCCCCGATCGAGCGATGGGCGCTGTAGTCGGCTTCGGCCGGAACGCCGGGCGGATAGTGTTTGAGCCAGATCCTGTCCATGCTCCTCCCTCACCGCGCTTTCTGCCGGGCGCCGGTCGAGTCCAGGGATGGCCGGAGCGCCTCCGCCCCGCCTCCTGCGCTAGGTTATCGCGTTTGCGCGCCGCATGCTGGCGATCATGCTGCTCACCTGGAGGAACTCGCGTCTGCCCTCCCGATTCGCCGCCTGCCGGCGCAAGTCATCGAAGTTCTTCCTGCGCTCCGCCTCCGATTTTTCGTTCAGCCGCCTGAGGTTCTTGATCGAATGCTCCTGGACGTATTCGAGGTTCACGGTGCGACGCTGTCGCACGTAGAGATCGAGCAGCGATGCGTCGGCCTCGCCGCGGCATACTTTTCCCAGCTTCTCGGTGAGGTTGAACGAATCGTGGATCCCGCCGTTCAGCCCGAACGCACCCATGGGATTGTTGAGATGCGCGGCGTCTCCGGCGAGCAGCACGCGCCCCGCGCGGAACTCCTTGGCCACGCGCTGATGCACCCTGTAGCTGCTCTTGTACTTGATCTGGTAGCGCTCCTTTCTCGGCAGGAAACTCTGCATGCGGCGCTCGATCATTTCCTCGGACAAGGTGACCGCTTCCTCCTCCTCGGGCGGCACCGGAAAGATCACGCGCCAGATCCCGGGAGGACCTTCATCGGGCATCTTGAATATCGCGGCCCATTCCTCCGGATCGGCGACGTAGGCGTTCATGGCGTAGCCGTGCGGGGCGTAGTCGTAAGGCGTGCTCGCCACGACGAAGCGCTCGTCCCAGGTGAAGCCGTCGAACCCCACGTCGGTGCACCTGCGCACCGTGCTGCGGCCTCCGTCCGCACCTACCAGCCATTCCCCCTGGAAGATTTCGGTTCCTCCCGGCGTCTCCGCGTTGACCATCACCTCGTCCGCCGTCTGGGAGGCGTCGATCACCTTGTGCGAAAAGCGCACATCGGCGTGCGGGTAAGCCCCGAGCTTCGAGAGAACGATGGGGGTCAACCGGTGCTGCTCGAGGTGCAGGCGATAGGGGTAAGGCGTGAGGTCGGCGATGTCGCCCACGTCCCATTCGACGATGACCCCCTCTTTCCGGTCGCGAATCTGCCAGCGCGGCACCTTGATCGCCGTCTTGTGCATTTCGTCGGTGACGCCGTAGGGCGCCATCAGCTCGAGCGAGGGCGGATGGTAGGTGCCGGCACGCAGATCGAAAGTGAGGCCGGGTTCGGCCTCCAGCACGAGCACCGAAACATCCCGCTCGGCGAGCGCGAGCGCGGTGAGCAGCCCCACCGGTCCGGCGCCTGCGACGATAACTTGCGGTTTTTTCGCCATCGATCGGAATCTCGTTGTCGGAATCTCGTTCCTTGATTTTCTCGCGCGGGAGGAGCTGCGGCTCAACGATCCGTTCCGTCCGCACAACCAAAGCGGCGACCGGTTTCGGTCGCCGCTTCTATCGGCAATTGTAGGCTCGACCGCAAAGAGGCGCTACGGCCCCGGCTGCGGAATCGCGAAACGCACGAAAAAGCGCCAGATTTCCTCGTTCGCGTCGATGACCATGGTCGAAGGCCCGAGCCACCGCGTCAGATAGTCGCGCGTGCCGCCCGGCCAGACGTGCCCCGCGCCGGTCAACTTCCACAGCAGCACCTCGGCGCCTCCGCGGCAACCCGAGAACGCGATGCGCGTCGCCGTGTGCATGCCGGCACGCGTCCGCCACTCGCGCCGTTCTCCCTCCACCGGCCGTCTGCCGCAGCCTTCGAATCCGATCCATTTCGACATCGTCTCCTCGACCGGGAGGTGCATGACCCTCGCGCTGGTGAAAGGAAACGGCGGGCCGAGCCCGCCCTGGTACAGCGCGCGCGGATCGTCCACGCTGTGGATGTGCACGATCGGCACGGGCCGAACCGCCTTGAAGGTCTCCGGCGCCATCATCCCCGCGACGGGCGCGATGGCCGCGATGCGCTCAGGCAGCTCGGCCGCCAGCCGGTAGACCATCATGGCGCCGTTCGAAAGCCCCGTCGCGTATACCCTCCCCTGGTCGTAGGGCGTGCGCAGCGCGAGATCGTCGAGGAGCGCCGCGACGAAGCCGACGTCGTTCACCTTGTTTCGCGCGGCCGAACCGCAGCAGGTCCCGGCGTTCCAGGTGAGGAGCCTGGTCTTCGACGCTCCGGTGCCGTAGGGGTATACGGTGATGAAACCCTCGCGATCGGCGAGCGCGTCCATGCGCACGTACTTCTGGTGGGATTCCGCCTCGCCGCCACCGCCATGGAAATTGATGACGACGGCGGATCCCGCCGGCGCCGGCGGGACGTGGACGATGTAGCTGCGTTCCATGCCGCCTGCCGCGACGGTGAAGCGGTGGTCTCCCGGCGCGAGCGCCACCGCATGGGCCTCGCAGGCGAGACCCGCGCATAGGAGAGCCGCGCCCAATCTCATGCCCGTGCCTCGACACCCGCCGCTACGCGCGAGCGGATGAACCCGGCCATGGCGATGGCCCCCGCCCCGAGAGTCGCAAAAGCGAAACCCCAGGCGAGCGGACTCAGCTTGCCCCCGGTGAGATCGAGCACCGCGCCGAATACGAGCGGCGCGACGAAGCCCGCGCCGAAGCCGAGCATCGAATGCACCGCCATGGTCGCCCCGCGGATGCGCTCGTTCGCGCGCGTCACCACGCCCGCGGTCAGCGCCGAGGAATCGCCCATGATGAAACACATGTGAAGCATGGCGAGCGCCGCGAGCGCATACCACGGCAGGAACGAGAAGAACCCGAGCGCGCAGGTCAGAACGCCCGAGGCGAGCATCACCTTCCATATAAGCCGCTCGCGGCCGTGGCGCATGGCGAGTTCGTTGCCGTAGATGCTCGCCGCCGGCCCGAACAGATTCGCGACCGCGGCGATTGTGACCGCGGACCAGGCCGCCGGCGCCGCGCCGCCCGCGGTCTGCAGGCTCTGCGCGAACACGAAAAATGCGACGAGCCAGGAGCGCGAACCGAACAGCTCCCAGCAATGCACCGCATAGCCGAGGATGTAGGGCCTGACCTCGCGGCTTTTCAGCACCGGGCGGAAATCGAGCACGTGCTGGTCGTGCACGCGCTCGGGCTTCCCCGGCGGCAGCCCGCGCAGGACCATGATCCCGGCG
>DATDGA010000326.1:0-1777 GCA_036522335.1 Burkholderiales bacterium | reverse complement strand
GCTGGAAGTCCGCGGCGTCGTCAAGAGATTTGGTGGCTTCACCGCATTGGATGGCGTCGACTTCAGCGTGCGGCCGGGCGAGCGGGTCGGCCTCATCGGCCCCAACGGCTCGGGGAAGAGCACGCTCGTCAACTGCATCGCCGGAACGCTCAGGAACGAGGAAGGGAGCATCCGCTTCGAGGGGCAGGACATCTGCGCTCACGCCGCGCACAGGCGCATTCGCATGGGTCTTGCACGCAGCTTCCAGATCCCCAAGCCCTTCGCCAGCATGAGCGTTCTCGACAATCTGTGCGTGCCGCTCCTCTTCGCTGCGCGAAAGCACGAAAAGCTCGCGAGCTGGCAAGTCGCTGAAGAGGCCAGGCGCATCCTCGGGCAGGTGGGGCTGGATGACAAGGCACAGGCGATGTCTGGCGGCCTCACGCAGGTCGACATGCGCAAGCTCGAGCTCGCGCGCGCAATGGCGGCGAAGCCGAAGCTGCTCATTTCGGACGAGGCGATGGCCGGGCTCTCCAGCTCCGAAGTGGACGACATCCTCGCGCTTCTCTTCGGTCTGAAGGAGCAGGGGGTCGCCGTCATCATGATCGAGCACGTGATGCGTGCGGTGATGAAATTCTCCGAGCGCATCGCAGTTCTGGTGGCCGGACGCAAGATCGCCGACGGTGACCCGCAATCAGTGGTCGGCAACGCCGAAGTCATAAAGGCCTATCTTGGAGAATAGCCTGCGCATCGAGGGCCTTTGCGCCGGCTACGGTGCGGTGCAGGTGCTGGACCGGATTTCGCTCGCCGTGAACGACGGCGAAACGGTGACGCTGCTCGGCACCAACGGCAACGGCAAGAGCACCCTCATGAAATGCATCATGGGCATCGTGCGCCCGAGTGCGGGTGGCATCCGGGCGACGATCGACGGCGTCGAGCACGATCTGGTGGGCAAGGCACCCGAGCAGATCGTGGACCTCGGCATCGCGCTCGTGCCCGAAGGGCGGCGGCTCTTTCCGCGCCTCACGGTGGTGGAGAATCTCCTGCTCGGCGCCTACCGGCCGAACGCGCGCGCGGCGATCGCGAAGAATCTCGAATTCTGCTTCGCGACTTTTCCGAGGCTTGCCGAACGGCGCAAGCAACTCGCCGGCAGCATGAGCGGGGGCGAGCAGCAGATGCTGACTCTTGCCCGCGCTCTCATGACCGCGCCCAAGATCCTCCTGGTCGACGAGCCGTCGGTCGGCCTCGCGCCCATCCTGGTCATCCACACCATCGACAAGATCCGGGAACTGAAGGAAAGCTACCGCCTCACGGTGCTCATGGCCGAGCAGAATTTCAATCAGGCGATTCGCATCGCCGACCGCGGCTACGTCATCGTGCATGGCAGAATCGAATTCGAGGGCCGCTCGCGCGAAGACCTCTCCAACAACGAACTGATCCACAAACTCTATATGGGACTGTAAGCGGCGTCTCCCATGCCCGACCTGGGATTCCTCTCGCAATCCGCCAGCCTGCCGTGGCTGCTCGGCGCGGCGGTCCTTGTATCGCTGGGCGCGATTATGGTCGTCGCCGGCCTCACCGCGCTCTTCGGCCTGCATCCGCTGACTTTCATGACCCGGACGCTCCTGGGCCTGCTTCTCATTTCACTCGGAATCATCGAGGGCACGATCACGGTCGGCACCCAGGGTTACCGGGCGCTGACGCGCGAGGACCTCGCCGCGCGGATCGTGGTGCAGCCGACTACGCCGCAGCACTTCACCGCAATCCTCAGCTTTCCCGACGGGCGTCGCGCGAGCTACAC